>JAIFNM010000273.1 GCA_020047725.1 Betaproteobacteria bacterium | reverse complement strand
CGCATAGGGCGCTTGATGCCAGATCAAGCGCGTAGGTCTGCCGGTCGGTTGCGCCGGGCAGTTTCCAGGCGCTGGCGACCATCGTCTTGCCAGCCGCCAGAGCCAGTTCGCTGCGATTGGTGACGGCGCGCGTTTCTTCGCGCGTCCAGTTGCCGACCTTGGCGGTCGCCGGGTTGCGCGCTTCGGCGAATAACTGACTCGCCAATTTCAGAACCCGCTGCGGATCAAAATTGCCGGAGACAATGAGCGCGGCGTTATCGGGGCGATAGTGTTTTTTGTGGAAAGCCTGCAAGGCGCTGAAGGGGGCGTCCTCAATGTCGCTGCGCGCGCCGATGGTCGGTCGCGAGTAGCCATGCCAGAAGTAACTTTGGCGCTGAAGGGCGCGCATCACCAGGCTGCCGGGGTCGCTGTCATTGCGCTCCAGTTCATTGCGTACGACGCTCATTTCACTGGCGAGGTCTTCCTTGGTGAAACTAGCCCGGATGAAGCGGTCAGCCTCAATGCGGAGGGCTTCATCGATTTTAGCGGGTTCGGCGGCAAGCGTTTCAAAGTAGTTGGTACGTTCCGCGCTGGTGGTGCCGTTCCAGCTTGCACCGAGAGCGGTGAGATCGCTCTTGAGATTGGCGCGCTTGCCGGCACTCTTGAAAAGCATGTGTTCGAGCAAATGCGCCATGCCGGTTTCGCCATAGCCTTCCAGCTTGCTGCCGGTTTTTATGAGCAGTTCAATGCGCGCGTTGGCCGCGGAAGGGTAGGGGACGAGGATGATCTTGAAACCGTTCGGCAACACATACGACGAAAATCCGGCTGCTTGCGCGTCGAGGCGAGCCGGACTGGCCGCCCTGATCCCAGGCTTTACCGGCGTCGCGTGGAGCGGAGCGCTGAGCAGGAGAAAAACGGAGAGCAGGGCGGTGGAGCGGCGGAAACAGTTCATGTAAAGGGAAATCTCAAGGTTGCGTTGGTTTGGGGTACCGAAATCGGGGCAACAATTCTTCCGGTAAGGCTGCAACTTTATAGCATGTATTCTGCCGCATGGACTGAGGATGCTCCACGTGCCGAGGAATCGCATGAATGCCGAGACCATCAACTCCTCCCCTTTCAAGGGCGGCAATTGTCAATCTAGTAGTCAGTCATGTTGAAACAAATGAACATAAGAACTTCGCCATTCCGGGTCAAGCCCGGAATGGCAGGGTTATCCATTGCCTTGTTAGTGACTGACTACTAGTTGTCGTCAAAAGTTTTGCATTTGGCGGCTTTTTTTGAGCCCTGAGGTCACCTCTTGTTGATCGGGGTTCAAATGAACGGCACCGACGGGCTGCCAGTTCCGAGTGGTGCCGCCCCATTGGTCTGGATGTTTTTTTGGCGGCATCATAGACGTCAATACGCTTGTGTAGCTACCCGGCGTCCAGGCCCACATGGCGTTCTGCCGAGGTGACGAAGCCGATGACTCTATGGCGATACTCGTCGTTGTACCAGGAGGCAAAGGTAGGTGATGCCATCTTGCCCGTTACGACCTCAAAACAACGGGCGCAGCGTGTCCGTTGGCGATCATCATGTGCTCGATGTCGAGATTTCCAATGCCGCAGGAGTCGGTAATAAGTCAGGCGACCATGGGTAGCGTGCACTTGTAAGGGCGGCGCCGTGCACCTACGACTGCTCAGGTCGCCACTGTAGTTGATACTCGGTTACGAACGTTGGCTCCAATCAGTAATCTGCCATAAAGCGCTCATGGAGCCGAATGATGGGATTGGGTCCAACTGAGACAACCGAGTTAGTCGAACTTGCACCAAATGCCTTTTGGCATACAGCGCCGCCGTACGAAATGTGGAAATCTCGGTGATACTTCCTGGGGCAAACCTGTCCCCACTGGAGCAGGCCTCTATATCAAGCGAGCACGAATCCGAAATCAGGCTCGCTTCTCCGATAATCCGGAAACCCGAAAAATTCCGGTCCGCTCGTTCGCTTTGGGGTGTGTTCGACAGCGCACAGACCTACGCTATGCATCCGCCGTATCCTGGGTGCAGGAGCTACACCATGTCCCTTTGCATTCTTTTTTGCACTCTCTGAGGTAGTTGATGAAATCCAGCGATGAAGCCAGTCCCTCGACTCCGGGGAGCAGGGCGCTCATGGTCCTGCTTGTCATTGTCTCTGTCGCCCTCGGTTGGATTCTGTTGCCGTTCTACGGAACGATCCTGTGGGGAGCGATCATTGCATTGCTCTTTTCACCGTTGTATCGCTGGATCCTTTTGCGACTGAAACAGCGGCGCACGCCTGCAGCGTTACTCACGTTATTACTCGTCCTGCTCATCGTTATTCTGCCGTTTGCGCTTGTGACTGCGTCGCTGGCGCGCGAGGTGACGCTTATTTACGAACGCCTGCAGTCGGGCGAGTTGAATCCTGCACTCTATTTTCGGGGAGTGTTTGCCGCGTTGCCCGACTGGATGACGTCCTTGCTCGACCGATTCGGGCTGGTTGACTTTGAAGCCCTGCAACGCCGTTTGTCCTCGGCGCTAACGCAGGCCAGCCAGTTTCTTGCGACTCAGGCACTGAGCATTGGTCAGAACACCTTTGAATTCATTGCCAGTTTATTCATCACGCTCTATCTTGCTTTTTTCCTGATGCGCGATGGTGAAACAGTCGTTAGAGCCATTCAGCGCGCAATTCCACTTTCCTCATCGAACAAGCAGGAACTGCTCGACAAATTTACTACCGTGATCCGGGCGACGGTCAAGGGCAACCTGCTGGTCGCGGCAATTCAGGGCGCGCTCGGAGGGCTCGCTTTCTGGTTTCTTGGCGTGACCGGCGCTTTGCTGTGGGCCGTGCTGATGGCCTTCTTATCCTTGCTGCCGGCTGTCGGGGCAGGGCTGGTGTGGCTGCCGGTTGCGATCTACCTGTTTGTTACCGGTTCCATCTGGCAAAGCGTTGCGCTGACGGCTTATGGCGTACTCGTGATCGGCCTGGTGGATAACCTGCTGCGCCCGCTACTGGTGGGCAAGGACACGCGCATGCCCGACTACGTGGTGATGATTACGACGCTCGGCGGCATGGCGGTGTTGGGTATTAACGGTTTTGTTATAGGGCCGGTGATTGCCGCGATGTTTCTCGCGGTTTGGCACATTCATGTCTCGACAAGGATGGATGATCCGCCTTGATCCCGGTTGATCACGAAACAGCCGCTTGTTTCTGCTCAAGCCTTTCGTACTCGGAAATGACTTGCGCGCCAAGCAAGAGCAGGGTCGCGATAATTTCCATGCTGAACAGCGCAATTACGGCCGTCGTCAACGATCCATAAACGATGCTGGCCTTCGACATCGCCGTGAAGTACCAGACCAGCAGGTGGCGGATGATTTCCCATAAAGAAGCCGTAAAAATACCACCGATTACGGCGTGGTGCAGCGCTGTGCGGCCGACAGGAATGAAGTAGTAGATCGAAGAAAGAATGACAGTCTCCGCACTCAGGCCGAGCAGGTAGAGAAGTGCTCTCGACAGACCGCCCAGCGACCAGTGCCACAGCAGAAAATCAACACTCATCAGGCCCATTGCTTCGAGGCTTATCGAAACGACGGTTACTACAAGCAAGCCGGCAGCCAGGAAAAATACCAGTAAATAGGGGAGCAATGCAGAGGTCAGGAAATGGCGTTGCTTGACAATCCCCCGGTGGAAAAAAATCACTAACATCGATTTTTCAAGTACGGAGAACGCGAGAGAGCTGAAGAACACCATCGTTACCAACAAGACTATGCCGATAACTGCTCCATTTTCAAGAAAATGGTTCAAGTCGATCAGCAATGCCGAAGATTGACTCGGGATCAGCCATTCCAGGTATCGCGCCAGCGTGCCGAGCAATTCGGTGCGTTCGACCAGATGTGAAAGAGCGACAACCGTCAAGATAAGGAAGGGTACGATGGACAGCAATGCGTAGTACGCGATAGCGCCTGCGAGCAGAATTCCCTGGTTTTTCTTGAAGCCTTTCAGGGTTTGAAGCACAAACGCCAGTGGATGCGTAATTACGTAAATGGCGGCGTTGCCAGGATGTTCCATTGAGTAGGCTCGCTATAAGCAAGCTGCAAGGATGGTCACGGGCTTGCGGGAAATACGATTTTTCGCAATCAATCTTGGAGGTACAAGTGTACGGAAGGGCTGGCCATGAGATTGGGCCAGCCCTTCATTGCAGCTACTTGCTGTTCTTGGCTGACTTGATGTTTGCTTTTACATCACCAAACGCGGCCTGGACCTTACCTTGCGTGTTTTGAACTTTGCCCTTGAGTTCCAGATCCTTGTTGCCGACGATTTTTCCGGCGACTTCTTTCACTTTGCCTTTGGCTTCGGCAATACGACCGTTAGTTTGATCCTTGTTCATGGCTTACTCCTTATTGATGGTTGATGATATTTGGGAGCGCTCTATTCACCAAACCAACGCTCTCGGTGAATAGAATAGACAAGAGATTCGGCGAGTTCTGTGCGCTAGCAGACAGATGCAGAACGGTGTCTTGCGCGAAAGTCCACCATTCGGACAACGCCGTTGATGCGTTGAACAAGGGCTCACCTCTAAAGAAAGCCTGACATGCTCAGTAAAGCTGAAGTTATCTCCCTCTGCCGTGGCGAACATGGCGACCCGTTTGCCGTTCTCGGGCTGCACGCCGACTCCAAAGGTCGAATCTGGTTGCGCAGTCTGCAACCAGGCGCGAAATCAGTGTCCATCATTGATGCCGATAACGGCGAGGTGTTGGTCGAACTAGCTCAACGCAAGATTGAAGTTTTGGGAGAATCTTCAGGCTTCTTCGAGGCCTCCATTCTCGGCCGCAGCAAATCCTTCGACTATCGCCTGCGCATCGTCTGGCCGGGTGGCATACAGGAGGTCGATGATCCCTATCGCTTTTCAACGGTTCTCGGCGAACTCGACGTCTGGTTGCTAGCCGAGGGCTCGCATCTCCGCCCCTACGAACGCCTCGGCGCCCATCTGAGGGAAATCGATGGGGTCAAGGGTACGGCTTTTGCCGTATGGGCGCCCGATGCCCAGCGAGTCAGTGTCGTGGGTGACTTCAACACCTGGGATGGCCGTCGCCACCCGATGCGTCTCCGGCGTGAATGTGGTGTATGGGAACTTTTCCTTCCAGGAGTTGCTGCGGGTGCCTGCTACAAATACGAGATACGCTCAAAGGATGGCCATGTGCTTCCGCTCAAGGCCGATCCCTATGGCTTTGCGGCACAACTGCGCCCGGCATCAGCATCAATCGTTTGCGAACTGCCAAAAACGGTAACGCGTGCCTCCGTTGCCATTGCGGCCAAATTGAACGCACCGGTATCGATCTACGAGGTTCATCTCGGGTCATGGAAGCGCGCTGAAGATGGCGGTTTTCCTGACTGGCAACGCATCAGCGAAACACTGATTCCCTACGTTAGCGATCTCGGCTTTACCCACCTCGAGTTGTTGCCGATATCCGAGCACCCGTTCGATGGCTCATGGGGCTATCAACCGCTCGGCATGTACGCCCCAACTTCACGTTTTGGGTCTCCTCAAGGCTTTTGTGACTTCGTGGCGGCCTGCCATACCGCAGGGCTTGAGGTCATCATTGACTGGGTGCCTGCACATTTTCCGACTGACGAGCAAGGTCTCGCCCGTTTCGATGGTCAGCCGCTTTATGAGTACAGCGACCCGCGCGAAGGCAAGCACCTGGAGTGGGGTACGCTGATCTACAACTTTGGACGCCATGAGGTGTTCAATTTTCTGGTCGGAAACGCGCTCTTCTGGATTGAACACTATGGCGTTGACGGCCTGCGTGTCGACGCTGTTGCCTCGATGCTTTATCGCGACTACGACCGTTCTGCCGGTGAATGGATCCCCAATATCCATGGTGGCCGGGAAAACCTCGAAGCCGTTCAGTTCCTGCGTCGCATGAACGAAGTGATCGGACTGGAATGCCCTGGAGCTACGACCTACGCCGAAGAATCCACGGCATGGCCGGCGGTAAGCCGCCCGCCATCCGTGGGTGGGCTGGGTTTCCATTTCAAATGGAACATGGGCTGGATGCACGATGTGCTGGACTATATGACCCACGACCCGATTCATCGCCGCTACCATCACAACCAGTTAACCTTCGGCCTGCTCTACGCGTTCACCGAAAATTTTGTGCTGCCTCTGTCACATGATGAAGTCGTGCATGGCAAGGGTTCGCTGATCAGCAAGATGTCCGGTGATTATTGGCAGAAGTTTGCCAATCTGCGGGCGCTCTATGGCTTTATGTGGGCACATCCGGGCAAAAAGCTGCTGTTCATGGGCGGCGAATTCGCTCAGTGGAAGGAATGGGACGATGACGCCTCACTCGACTGGAATTTGCTCACCTTCCCGCAGCATGATGGCGTACGCAGCCTGATCAGAGATCTGAACACGCTTTATCGGAATACGCCCGCGTTGTACGAGATCGATTTTGAACCCGCCGGTTTCGAGTGGATTTCGGCCAACGACTCCGATAATTCCATCATATCTTTCATCCGCCGCGGTCGTGACCGTTCGCGTGCTATCGTTTGCGTCTGCAACTTCACACCGGTGGTTCGTAGTGCTTACCGGATCGGGGTCCCTGGCCCGGGTGCATACCATGAGCGCATCAATACCGACTCTCAGAATTACGGCGGCAGCAATGTAAGCAACGAGGGGGGCAGGGTGGATGCCGTGAAAATTGCGGCACACGGGCGCGAATGGTCCATCTCACTGACTTTGCCTCCACTGGCTACCGTTTTTTTCGAGTGGATACACTGATCTATTATGGGCGAAACGACGAATCCACGACCGACAAAACTTCCGACAGATCTTGAAAGCACGCTATGCCTATAAATCCTGACAAGTTATTCCCCTTGTTGGCCCTTGCCATTGCGGCCGGGGTACCTTCATTGTCCAGCGCCCAGGAGGCAGGCTGTCAATCCATCAGCATCAATACGGAGCGCCTGGCGTGTTACGACAAAGCGGCCCGGCGGATTTCGCCTACCCCCTCTGCTGTCAAGGGTGACAACTCGTCGGAAGACAATGGCTTGAAGAACAAACTGGTCACCGAAACGTCGGACGAAATAAAGCGGCAAGGGAGTAATGGCTTGGTCTTGACTGACAGTTGGGAACTGAATGCAGAAAGCAAGCGTGGCGTCTTCGTGCTGCGCACCTATAAACCGATCTATATCATGCCCTTGAGTTTTACGAACAAGGTCAACCAGTCGCCATCATCGTCGGCACCCGGCCATACCGGGGTTTCGCCGAGTCATTTGGATGCCGCTGAAGCCAAGTTTCAGTTCAGCGTAAAAACCAAGGCCGTCGAGAATCTGTTTGGTGACAATGGCGATTTATGGCTGGGGTACACCCAGGCCTCGCGCTGGCAGGTTTATAACAAGGAAGGGTCTCGTCCGTTCCGCGAAACCAATTACGAGCCCGAAGCCATGCTGGTCTTCCGGACGAACTACGAGTTTCTGGGGTTCAAGGGCTCGATGGCAAGCATCGGTGTCAATCACCAATCCAATGGCCGTGCGCTGCCGCTTTCACGCAATTGGAACCGGGTCATCGCCCAGGTGGGCTTTGAACGCAACGACTGGATGGTGACATTGCGTCCATGGTGGCGCATGCCAGAGAGTGACAGTTCCGATGACAATCCGGATATTGAGAACTACCTCGGGCGCGGCGAGATTACGGTTGCACGGAAGTGGAACGGCAACGTATTCTCTTTGCAGGCGCGTCACAGCCTGCGTGGTGGTGAGAATTCGCGCGGGTCGGCGCAGATGGCCTGGTCGTTCCCGATCGCCGGTGACCTGAAGGGCTATGTGCAGCTGTTTTCAGGCTACGGCGAAAGCCTGATCGATTACAACCACCGCCAGACCGTTATCGGTTTGGGTTTTTCGGTAGCCGACTGGTTCTGAGCGGGCAAGCTGGAGAAAGGCCGCTCGTTTTCGCATCATCCACCGGGTGATGCGAAAACGAGCGGCCTTTTTCTGGCAACCTGTGCGCCTCACCGCGGGTGCGAGGTGCACAGGTTCAATGGCCTGTTTTCGGCAAAATATGGTCTTTGACGACAAGCGACTCCGCGTCTGGATTCACGCACCGTCGCCGACAATCTTCGGCCTTTAACGCGGATGACTCTGACTTGATGTCCACGTCCAGTTCCGGATTTCCGGCATGTCTTCACCATGCCTGTTGATGTATTGCCTGTGCTGCAAAAGCTTGTCCGTGAGCATTTTCTTAACTTCCAGTCCCTTGTTACCGGTCTGCGGGAGTCGGTCAATTGCATCCATCACGAGGTGAAATCTGTCCAGCTCGTTAAGCACCGTCATGTCGAACGGCGTGGTGATGGTGCCCTCCTCCTTGTAGCCACGGACGTGAATTCTGGCGTGGTTGGTGCGGCGGTAGGCCAAGCGGTGGATTAACCACGGGTAGCCATGGAAGGCAAAGATGACATGTTTGTCCCTGGTGAAGAGGGCATCGAAAGCCTCATCGCTCAAACCGTGGGGGTGTTCGCTCTGCGGTTCCAGCTTCATCAGATCGACGACATTGATCACGCGAATTTTCAGGTCAGGCAAATGCTCGCGCAGGATCGAGACAGCGGCGATGGTTTCCAGCGTAGGCACGTCACCGCAACACGCCATGACGACATCGGGTTCGCCGCCTTGATCGTTGCTCGCCCATTGCCAGATGCCGATTCCAGCAGCGCAATGCTTTGCCGCGGCGTCCATTGTCAGCCACTGCGGCGCCTGATACTTGCCGGCGATCACTACGTTAACGTAGTGGCGGCTGCGCAGGCAGTGATCCCAGACCGAGAGCAGGCAGTTTGCATCCGGCGCCAGATAGACCCGCACGACGGAGGCTTTCTTGTTTACCACGTGATCAATAAAGCCCGGGTCCTGATGACTCAGACCGTTATGCATCTGTTGCCAAACATGGGAAGCCAGCAGGTAGTTCAGCGACGCGATCTTTCGCCGCCAGGGCAAGCCCGCCGAGACCTTCAGCCATTTGGCGTGCTGGTTGAACATCGAATCGATGATGTGGATGAACGCCTCGTAGCTATTGAAAAGCCCGTGCCGACCAGTGAGCAAATATCCTTCGAGCCAGCCTTCGCATTGATGTTCGCTCAGCATTTCCATAACTCGGCCATCCGGGGCCAGGAACTCGTCGTTATCCTGGGTGCGTGCGTCCCACTGCCGTTCAGTCACCTCGAAGACAGCGTTCAGGCGATTGGAAAGCGTTTCGTCGGGGCCAAAAATGCGGAAATTACGCTGCTCTTGGTTGAGCTTGGTCACGTCGCGCAGGAACCGACCCAGTTCATGGGCGTCGGAAGCCTTCACCGCGCCCGGGGACGGAACGTCCACCGCGTAGTCGCGAAAATCCGGCATGACGAGGTCGCGCAGCAGCAGGCCACCGTTGGCGTGCGGATTGGCGCCCATGCGACGTTCTCCCTTGGGCGCGAGCTCGGCCAGTTCGGGCAGTAGCCGGCCCTGTTCATCGAAGAGCTCCTCCGGTCGGTAACTGCGCATCCACGCTTCTAGCTGTTTGAGATGTTCGGGATGCGCCCGCGGATCGGAGAGCGGAACCTGATGCGCGCGGAACGTCCCTTCGATTTGCAGGCCGTCCACCCATTTCACGCCGGTCCAGCCTTTCGGCGATCTGAGCACAATCATTGGCCAGCGCGGACGCACGGTGTTCCGGTTGACGCGTGCTTCGTGCTGGATACGTTTGATTTCCTCTACGACCAGGTCAAGCGTCGCAGCCATGGACTCGTGCATCAGCGCCGGCTCGTGGCCCTCGACGTAATAAGGCGTCCAGCCATTGCCACGCAGCAACTGGTCCAGCTCTTCCGGTTCGATCCGCGCGAGGATCGTCGGCGTGGCGATCTTGTAGCCGTTGAGGTGCAGGATGGGCAGTACCGCCCCGTCGGTGGCCGGATCGAGAAATTTGTTGGACTGCCACGAAGTGGCCAGCGGTCCGGTTTCGGCCTCGCCATCGCCAATTACGCAGGCGACAACGAGGTCGGGATTGTCGAACACAGCGCCGAACGAATGGCTAAGTGAATAGCCGAGTTCACCCCCTTCGTGAATCGAGCCGGGGCACTCCGGCGAAACATGGCTGGGAATGCCTCCAGGGAAAGAGAACTGTTTGAATAGCATCTGCAGCCCGGCCTCATCCTGGCTGATTTTCGGATAGATCTCGCTGTAAGTCCCCTCCAGGTAGGTATGGCCAACGAGGGCCGGGCCACCGTGTCCGGGACCGGCCACATAGATCATGCTGAGGTCGTATTTTTTGATGACCCGGTTCAGGTGCGTATAGATGAAATTCAGACCGGGGGTTGTACCCCAATGGCCGAGCAGCATGCGTTTTACATCCGAGGGTTCGAGTGTTCGCTTTAGCAGGGGATTGTCACAGAGATAGATCTGGCCGACCGACAGGTAATTGGCGGCACGCCAGTAACCATCCATCTGCTGGAGAAGTTCGGGGGAGAGTGTGCTGGTTTTCATCATTGGGCTTTCGTGTTTGATATGGTTTTAATGTCGGATATCGAGGTTCGCAGAATCATCACTGCCACAGGATTCGAGCGTTTTCAAGCGGAATGGCAAGACCATCGTGATACGCAATTACCCGAGCCGTGTAGTCCTGCGCAGGACGATTTGCCGGTACGGCAGCGCGATAGGCATAGGCGTTTATGCTCCCCGCCAGATGCTGCATGCGTTTCATCTCCACTCGCTCCGGTACGTCATCGTTGTGACCATCGGCATAGAGTTCGACGCGCACGAACTGCGGGTCGAGGTCACCGAAATACACTTGCGTTTCAAAGACGAGCTGATCACCGTCAGTGAGCGAGGTGACATCGCCGAAACGAAGCGCGGCCCAGTGTTGTTCCAGCGTATCTCGCCAATGGATTGCCGCTGTTCCCTTTGCGCCTTTATCGGCCGCTCGGTCAAGGTAGGCGGTGGCCGCCGGCAGGTAGAACTTCTCGGTATATTCGCGTACGGCACGATCTGCTGAAAAGCGAGGGGTCAGGCGCGCCATGCTTTCCCGCATCCGTGCTACCCAGGCCTTTGGTATTCCCCGTTCGTCGCGCGAATAAAACTCGGGGATGACCTCGTTCTCAAGCAGGTCGTAGAGCGCCTCGGCTTCACGTGCGTCCCAGGCCGGATCGTCGCCGTGCTCCTGGCCATCTCCCAGAGCCCAACCCACGTCCGGGGTATAGGCTTCTGCCCACCAGCCATCGAGCACGGACAGATTGATACCACCATTGACCAGCATCTTCATGCCGCTTGTTCCGCACGCTTCCCAGGGGCGCCGAGGCGTGTTAAGCCAGACATCGACACCTTGCACCAGATGTTCGGTCAAGTGCATATCGTAGTCGCTGAGGAAGATCACATGCGGTCGTGCCTCGGCCCGGCGAATGAAATGTGTCCATTGCTGAATCAGTGCCTGCCCGGAGAGGTCCGCTGGATGCGCCTTCCCGGCCATGATCAGTTGTACCGGGCGCTGAGGATTGTTCAGTATTTTCAGTAGTCGATCCGGGTCGCTCAGCAGCAGATTAGGGCGCTTGTACGTGGCAAAACGGCGTGCGAAACCCAGGGTCAAGGCGCCGGGGTCGAACATGCGCTTTGCGCAGTCAACCTCGTCGCACGAGCCACCGGATATGGCGAGTTGCCGGGACAAGTGATCACGAGCGAATTCGACGAAAGCCTTGCTGGCGTCGGTACGAAATTCCCAGAGCCGGGTGTCGGAGATGGAGCGGATATCCTGCTCGAGTTTCTCTGAAGTTCCCAACCAGCGATTTTTGCCGCAGATTTCAGTCCACAGATCATCTGCCGCCGCAGAATCCCAGGTCGGCATATGAACGCCGTTGGTAACGTGCCCGACCGGAATCTCATCCTGCGGCCAGCTCGGAAAAAGGGGAGCGAACAATTGGCGGCTGACTTCGCCATGCAAGCGACTTACGCCATTCACCGCGCCGCTCCCACGAATGGCCAGATAGGCCATATTGAATGCTTCTGAGGAATCATCGGGATTCTGTCGGCCAAGGCTCAGCAATTCGTGAAGCGACAAGCCAAGTTTTTCTTTGGCATATCGACTGAGATATTGTTCGATTAGTGCCGGAGCGAAGCGGTCAAAGCCCGCGGCGACCGCGGTGTGCGTGGTAAACAGGTTTCCGGCTCGCGTAACGGCGATAGCGACATCAAAGGGCTGTCCGGTTTCCTTCATGAAATCACTTGCGCGTTCCAGTACCGCGAAGGCCGCATGCCCTTCATTCAGATGACAGACTTCCGGTGCGATGCCCAGTGCCTGCAGCAGGCGCCAGCCACCAATCCCCAGCATCAGTTCCTGCTTGAGGCGCAACTCGGAACCGCCGCCATACAGTTCGCTGGTAATGCCGCGATGCGCCGGGTAGTTGGCCGAGTCGTTGCTATCCAGCAGATAGAGTCTGACTCTGCCGACCTGAACCTGCCAGGCTCGCAACCAGACCGAATATCCCGGCAAAGCAATCTCCAGGCGCAGCCATTCTCCGTTCTCGTGACGCAACGGGGTGATAGGCAACTGTCCGGGGTCGTTATACGGATAAAGCGCCTGTTGCGCGCCGTCCCTGTCGATTTCCTGGCGAAAATAACCCTGCTGATAAAGCAGCCCGATACCGACGATCGGGACGCCCAGGTCATTGGCCGCCTTGAGTTGATCCCCGGCAACGTTACCCAGTCCGCCAGAATAGATGGGCAAGGCTTCGCCCAACATGAACTCCATGCTGAAATAGGCAACGCAGTTCAATGCCGATCTTTTGTGCGTTTGCTGAAACCACGCAGGCACCGCCGCGGCGTCCCGTCTGGTCTGAACCAGATCGTCCACGACTTTCCGGAATGCGGGATCGGCAAAAGCACACTGGAGCTTCTCTCGTGACACTGTCTGCAAAACGATCCAGGGATTCCGCGTCAGTTCCCACTGGACCGGATCAAGCTGACGCCATACCGAGTCAGTAGCGTGGTTCCATGAAGAATGCATATCCAGTGCAAGTTCGGTCAGAGCGTCGAATCCATCGATATCAGTGACCAAAAGGTGTGTTTTCGGATGGCCGACGCGAATTTTCCGGTTCATGGCAGTTCCTTGGAATCAGTCGCAGATTCGGGCTTTGGCTGCGATGCAGGCGTTGCCAGTACTTCGCTGACGATGGCCTGTGCTTCTATCAGAAGGCGCTGCAGATGATCCGCGCCAAGGAAGCTCTCTGCGTAAATTTTGTAGATGTCTTCGGTACCAGAGGGACGTGCCGCAAACCATCCGTTCTCAGCCGTCACTTTCAACCCGCCGATGGGTGAGTTGTTGCCCGGCGCGTTAGTCAGAATGCTCTGAATCTGCTCACCGGCGAGTTCCGATGACCGTATCTGTTGTGGTGAGAGCTGGGCCAGTCTGCGTTTTTGCTCAACCGTCGCGGGTGCTTCGATACGTTCATAAACGGGTTCGCCGAATTCGCGTACCAGTTCGCGGTAGATTTCGCCGGGATCGCGACCAAGGCGTGCGGTGATTTCTGCAGACAACAGGGCCGGGATGATGCCATCTTTGTCGGTCGTCCACACGCTACCATCCAGTCGCAGAAAGGAGGCCCCTGCACTCTCTTCACCGCCAAAACCCAGTGAGCCATCAAGCAGTCCATTCGCAAACCACTTGAAACCAACGGGTACCTCATAGAGCGTGCGGCCAAGTTTCGCCGCAACGCGATTGATCATCTGGCTGCTGACGACCGTCTTGCCCACCGCCACGTCCTTGTGCCATTTCGGGCGATGCTGGAAGAGGTAGGAAATGACGACCGAAAGATAGTGGTTGGGTGGCAGCAAACCCGAGCTGCGCGTAACGATGCCGTGTCGGTCGTGGTCGGTGTCGCAGGCGAAGGAAATATCGAAGCGGTCCTTGAGACCGATCAGGCCCTGCATGGCGTAGGCTGAAGACGGGTCCATACGAATCTGACCGTCCCAATCGACAGTCATGAAGCGGAAAGTCGGGTCAACCACATCATTGACGACGGTGAGATTCAAGCCATAACGCTCGGCAATTGGAGCCCAGTAATGAACGCCTGCGCCGCCCAGTGGATCAACGCCCATTCGGATCGTGGAAGATTTAATTGCTTCTACATCAATAATATGAACAATATTATTGATGTAGTGGTTTAAGTAGTCGTAACGGTGAGTGGTACTGGCGCAGAGTGCTTTCTGGTGAGAAAGCCGTTGGACGCCCTTGATACAATTTTTCAGAAGCGAATTGGCCCGGGCTTCAATTTCGTCGGTAATTCCGGTATTGGCCGGGCCGCCGTTCGGTGGGTTGTACTTGAAGCCACCGTTATCCGGTGGGTTGTGTGACGGCGTAATGATGATGCCGTCCGCCAGTCCGGTCGAACGGCCCCGGTTGTAGGCGAGAATGGCGAGGGAAACGGCCGGGGTTGGCGTGTACTCATCGTCGACAGCGAGCATTACGTCTACGCCATTGGCGGCCAGCACTTCGAGTGCGCTTGAACAAGCCGGCACCGACAGCGCGTGGGTGTCAATGCCTAGAAACAAGGGGCCGCTGATGCCGTGTCGTTTACGGTAATCGACAGTTGCTTGACTGATGGCGAGCACGTGCCATTCGTTGAAGCTCCCGAGGAAGGGCGACCCCCGGTGTCCCGAGGTGCCAAACGCAACTCGTTGTTCCGGTACAGAATACGCCGGTACAGTGGTGTAGTAGGCCGCAATCAGGTGGGGTATATCGACAAGTTGGGCTGTCGTGGCCGGTTTGCCGGCCAGAGGGCTTGTCATCGCTTTGGAGTCATTCACCTAGGATGCTCATGGCTGATCGGTCTTCGCCAGAGCCAGGCATTTCGATGCAAGGCGTGACATCAGATCACTCCATGACTTGGCGAAAGCTTTGGTGCCCTGGCTCTGGAGCTCGGCGGCGAGCGCGTCATCGTTGATGCCCTCGCGGTTAAATTCAGCGATCACCGCTTCAGCATATCCTCCGTCATCCGGCAGCGCTTCGTTCATCTTGCCATGCTCGGCGAAAGCGAGCAGCGTCTTCTCTGGCATGGTGTTGACGGTATCCGGAGCCGCCAGTGCTTCGACATAGAGTGTGTCTAGAACAGCCGGGTTTTTGGTTCCGGTGCTGGCCCACAGCATGCGTTGCGGCCGGGCACCTGCAGCGGCCAGTTTCACCCAGCGCGGTGTGGCGAGCAGATCGCGGTAGGCTTTGTAAGTGCGCATGGCAATGGCAACGCCCAGACGGTTCTGGAACTCGCTCTGGATCTTGTCGGCGACGGCGACATCCCAGCGACTGATGAAAAGCGATGCCACGGAAGCAACATCCGGAGCCAGACCAGCGGCAATGCGTCGTTCCAGACCGCACATGTAGGCTTCAGCTACAGCGAGATAGTGGTCACACGAAAACAGCAAGGTGACGTTTACGGGGATGCCCGCGAAGATCGCCTCTTCGATTGCGGGAATGCCTGCCAGCGTTCCGGGAATCTTGATGAAGAGATTGCCGCGTTGTGCGCGCTCATGAAGCTGCGCTGCTGCCTTGATGGTGCCGGCGGTGTCGTCTGCCAGCAAGGGTGACACCTCCAGTGATACCCAGCCGTCTAGGCCATCCGTCGCGACGTGTATCGGCCGGAATAGATCGGCAGCCTGAGTCAGGTCTTCCAGGGCCAGTGCAAAGAACAAACCTTCACCGGAAAGGCCTTCTGCCGCTAGTCTGCCAATGGCTTCATCGTACGAATCACCGCTGGAAATCGCATGTTCGAAGATGGTTGGATTGGACGTAAGCCCGGTGACCGAAAACTCGTTGATATAGCGGCTGAGCGTGCCGCTGGTCAGCAGGTCACGCGAAATGTTGTCGAGCCAGAGGCTTTGCCCCAGGTCGTGGAGTTGCTGAGTCGTTGAATTCATTGTTTCTCCAGAATTGATTGAATCGGATGGGAAGCGGCGATCACAATTTTTCTTTAATAGACGGCCTGTTGCCGTTGATCATTTCGGCTTTTCTTCATGTCCGCCAAACTGCTTGCGCATCGCGGACAAGGCACGATTGGCAAAATCCGCTCCGCCGCGCGAACTGAAACGTTCAAAGAGCGCGGCGCTTAGTACGGGGACTGCGACGGCTTCGTCAATGGCTGCTTCAATTGTCCATCGCCCTTCGCCGGAGTCCGACACCTGGCCGGTGTAGTTTTTCAAGTCTGGATCGTTCATCAGGGAGGCAGCCGTCAGGTCGAGTAGCCAGGAACTGATCACGCTGCCTCGACGCCAGACTTCGGTTATTTGCGGCAGATCCAGCTCGTATTGGTAATACTCGGGGCTGCGTAGCGGTGATGTTTCGGCATTCGTCTCGTGCGTTGTCTTGCCAATGTTGGCGTTACGCAGGATGTTCAGCCCTTCGGCGTAAGCCGCCATGAGGCCGTATTCGATGCCGTTGTGCACCATCTTCACAAAGTGGCCAGCGCCAGAGGGGCCACAATGCAGATAGCCGTGTTCTGCCATATCGGGAGCGCCATCCTTGCCCGGAGTACGCGGCACCGCGTCGATTCCGGGAGAAATGCTCTTGAAGATCGGTTCGAGGTGCTTGAATACTTCATCCTCACCACCAATCATCAGGCAGTAACCCCGTTCCAGGCCAAAGACGCCGCCGCTGGTTCCGCAATCGACGTAATGAATGCCTGCGTGCTTCAGTGATGCCGCTCTCAGCACATCGTCACGGTAGTAGCTGTTACCGCCATCAATGATGATGTCTCCTGACTCCATGTGCGACGCTACGTCTTCGACGGCACCTCCGGTTACACCTGCCGGAACCATCAGCCAGACAATGCGTGGACGGGCGAGCTTTGATATCAAGTCAGCAATTGATACAGAGCCCTGAATCCCGCCGTTGGTGATCCCGCTCACTGCAGCGGGGTTAACGTCAAAGACGACACAATCATGGTCGTCATTCGACAAACGTCGAACCAGACTGGCGCCCATGCGCCCCAATCCGATCATTCCGAGTTGCATCCTGAATCTCCTTGCCTGGAAATCGTTCCCAGTAACGTTCAACAGGCGGACTGCCACGACAGCACGCTATCTGAGTATTTCGGGTGTTTCCTGCACTGATTGCTCAATCGGTCACAATCAGTCAGTTCATCTTGCTGAACCGCGGCTGCTTGTTCTGTGCGCTGTCGCACATTGATTTCAAAAGCCGCTGAGATCACGGTTCATGATCTGGTGAGGCGAGACAAAGTTCATTGGTTAGTGCTCGACCCGATGCAAACTCGCTAACGCTATCAATGGTTGTCTGGCAAATGGTACTGATGGCTTCCCGCGTGAAGAAGGCCTGGTGTCCCGTAACAATTACATTCGGAAAGGACAGTAATCGCTCGAAAACATCGTCTGAAACGACGGTGCTCGACCAGTCGCGATAGAACAAGTCTGCTTCCTGCTCGTAGACGTCGAGGGCCAAGCCGCCAAGTTGCCCGCTCTTGAGAGCTTCGACAACCGCTTCGGTTTGAACCAGTCCACCTCGGCTGGTGTTAATGAGTAATGCGCCACGCTTCAGCCGGGTTAGCATCTCCGCATTCACAATGTGGTGTGTTTCCGGTGTCAGCGGGCAATGCAGGGAGAGGATGTCGGCTTTTGCGCCAATTTCAGCCAGATCGGCATAGCGGGCGCCCAGAGCTTCAAATTCGGTGGAAGGATATTTGTCGTGTCCGAGGACCTCGCAGCCGAACCCTCGCATGATTTTGGCAAAAACACGCCCTATCCGGCCGGTACCGATGACGGCAACGGTTTTCCCGTACAGATCGAAGCCCATCAAGCCGTCGAGTTCAAAGTTGGAGTCGCGGGTTCGATTGTAGGCCCGGTGAATCTTCCGGTTGATTGTCAGGAGCAAAGCAACGGCATGCTCGGCAACGGAGTAGGGTGAATAGGATACGACTCGAACGACCTTTAATCCGAGTCGCGCAGCCGCCTTCAGATCAACGTTATTGAACCCCGTACAACGCAAGGCAACGAGCCGCGTCCCGCCGGATGCCAAGGCTTCGAGAACGAAAGCATCGGCCGTGTCATTGACAAAAATGCAGACCACCTCATGCCCGGCAGCCAGTGCACAGGTGTCCCGCTCCAACGAAGCGTCGAAAAAGCAGAGTTGATGACCCGCCATTGCGTTTGCTGCGTTCATGAATTGACGGTCGTAAGCCCTTGCGCTGAATACGGCGATTTTCATCTGTGGCTTTCCAAACTAGGGGAGCAGGGCGATGATCGAGTGCGGAATTGGCATAGCGTGGTTTGGATACGATCCGATCACGCCTAAGCCGCACCGTAGTGATCGCAGGAACTGGAGTCTGTGCGCTACCCCACATAGGGAAGAACATTCATTCAGGTGTGTTTGACGCGCTGACATCGATGCTGCCTTCAGTACGCCAGCGCACAGATCAGGTTGCATAATCCGCGCACATTCGGAATCCCTTAACGAAGAGGAATACCGAATATGAAAACTGATACAAAAATTCAGCAGGATGTTCTCGACGAGCTGAAGTGGGAGCCCTCGGTTAACGCAGCAGACATAGGTGTCGAAGTCAAGGACGGCATCGTGACCTTGGCCGGCCATGTAGGAAGCTATGCAGAAAAGTGGGATGCCGAGCGTGTCGCCCAGCATGTATCGGGCGTCAAGGCGCTCGCCGTCGAGATCGACGTTACCCTGCCGGGATCAAGTCAGCGCACTGATGCCGATATCGCCCGTGCAGCGGAAAATGTCATGGAATGGATGACGTACTCACCCAAGGACGGCGTCAGGATCAAGGTTGAAGGCGGCTGGATTACCCTGTCGGGCGAAGTGGAGTGGGAATATCAACGACGGGCGGCGAAAAATGGAGTCAGTCAGCTCATGGGGGTGAAGGGCGTCAGTGATTTGATCACCATCAAGCCCAAGACCTCTCTGGATACAGTCAAGTCAGGGATCGAGGCCGCACTGGAACGACGTGCCAAGACAGACGCCAAAAACATACGAGTCGAAGTTTTCGGTGACCGCGTCACGCTCACCGGAACTGTCCACAGTTGGGATGAACGGACGTTGGCGGAGCATTCCGCCTGGAGCGCACCCGGGGTTCAGCTGGTCATTGACGAGCTTGTCGTTGCCAACTGAAAACATCAATTTGAATCATTCAAAATTATGTCAGGAAAAATCATGGAAAAAGTAAATTTGCCGTTTTATGTATTCAACACACACATGGAAGCAGAGGAAGCCATTCAGTCGTTGAGCCGATCCGGTTTCGACGTGAAAAAGCTGTCATTGATCGGTAAGGGCTATCACTCCGAAGAGCACCCGCTGGGCTTTTACACCGTGGGCGACAAGATCAAGACCTGGGGTGGCATGGGCGCCTTCTGGGGAGGAATCTGGGGCTTGTTGCTCGGACCGGCCCTGTTCTTTCTGCCGGGAATTGGCCTGGTGGCGATGGCCGGGCCGGTAGTAACAGCGCTGGTCGGGGCCTTTGAGGGTGCCGTGGTCGTGGGCGGTTTGTCGGCTCTGGGAGCAGCATTGACACAGATCGGCGTGCCCAAGGATCAGGTCATCAAGTACGAAACTGCATTGAAGGTGGACAAATTCATCCTCATGGTTCACGGCAGTGCAGAAGAAGCTGAGAAAGTCCGCACCGTATTAGCCAGTTCGAAACTGCTTGAAACAGCGTAGAAGCTGTTGCAGCCCCGTCATTTCGCCTCAAACCCGGAATGACGGGGTATTTTTTGATCGATTTATGTGAAGGTGATTGATTCAAACCGCCATCACGATCAAGGATTCTATTTCTAGCAAGCACCATGTGATGGCGTTCTGATCCGTTGCACCATCTGTATAGGTACGAGGCCTGAATGACCACAACTGAGAATTTCAGCAGTCCGGATACACCACTAACCGGTTTATCCAGCGGCGAAGCACGGCGTCGCCTTGAGCAGTTTGGCCCGAATGCCATCGTTGACGTTGCGCCGCACCCGCTGCGGCGCGCAATGCTGAAACTCTGGGCGCCCGTACCATGGATGCTTGAAGCGGCGATTGTTCTCCAACTTGCTCTCGGCGACTATGTTGAAGCAGGTGTTGTCGCATCGTTGCTGATTTTCAATTCAGCCCTTGGCTTTTTCCAGGAGGGCAGGGCACAAGCGACGCTGGATGCTCTCAAGTCGCGCCTGGCGCTCGTTGCGTCCGTCCGTCGCGACGGGATTTGGACAACGGTGCCTGCAGCAACGCTGGTTTCAGGCGATCTAGTGAAGCTGTCGCTGGGGGCTGTTGTTGCCGCCGACGTGCGTTTGATCGAAGGAGCTATCCTGGTCGATCAATCGATGCTGACCGGAGAATCTCTGCCGATCGAAGCCGGTGCAGGCTTTGAAACCTATGCAGGCGCGCTGGTTCGGCGTGGCGAGTCGGTAGCGATGGTCATTGCGACTGGCGAACGCACCAAGTTTGGTCGCACGGCGGAACTCGTCCGCAGCGCAAAGGTAGAGACTTCGCAGCAGAAGACCATTCTGCACGTGGTGCGTAACCTGGCCTTGTTCAACGGTGCCGTGACCCTCCTGTTGACGGCTTATGCACTAATGCTTCACATGCCGATCGTCGATATTCTCCCACTGGTTCTCGTGGCGGTTCTTGCATCGATACCAGTGGCCTTGCCGTCGATGTTTACGCTGGCCGCTACGGTGGGAGCCCGTGCCCTGGCACGGCAGGGCGTTCTGCCGACGAGCCTGTCGGCCGTTGACGAAGCTGCTGGCATCGATATTTTGTGTGCGGACAAGACGGGAACGTTAACCTGTAACGCGCTTGCAGTGATGTCCGTCCGTCCGATGCCTGGCCTTGATGAAGGGTATGTGCTGGGGCTGGCCGCTCTGGCGAGTTCCGACGGGGGGCAGGATTCAGTCGATGCAGCCATTCGAGCAGCGGCACTTCGCAAACCTATCACCGATGCGCCTGAACTCATTGCATTTATCCCGTTCGATCCTGCCGCAAAACTTGCCGAGGCGACGGCTCGCTTGGGGAATGGCGCGCTGATTCGGGTCGTCAAGGGCGCGTTTTCTGCGGTGCAGCGGTTGTCAAGCTCACAGCCCGATGCTTCGTGCATCGTGGATGAGCTTGAAGCGAAGGGTTTCAGGGTTCTTGCCGTGGCTTCCGGCCCGTCCGAAAAGTTGCAGCTAAAGGGATTCATCGCGCTCAGCGATCCGCCCCGCGAAGACTCTGCGGCGCTTGTCGCGGAGTTGACTGGCTTGGGGATACGCACGGTTATGGTCACCGGAGATGCCCGGACAACGGCAGAAGTCGTAGCGGGTTCAACCGGAATTACGGGAGCGGTCTGGGCGACGAGCCCGCTGCCGGAGAATCTTCAGGCCAACAAATACTCGATTTTCGCTGGCGTTCTACCGGAGGACAAGTACCGTCTTGTCAAAGCGCTGCAGAAGTGTGGGCATATCGTCGGCATGTGCGGCGATGGTGCCAATGACGCGCCAGCCTTGCGCCAGGCGCATATGGGGATTGCTGTTTCCACGGCGACGGACGTCGCAAAATCGGCGGCCGGCATTGTGCTCACGGAGCCTGGTTTGAGCGGTATCGTGGCTTCGGTCA
The DNA here is from genome assembly GCA_020047725.1 of Betaproteobacteria bacterium. Taxonomy (GTDB): domain Bacteria; phylum Pseudomonadota; class Gammaproteobacteria; order Burkholderiales; family Rhodocyclaceae; genus Propionivibrio. The sequence goes on along the minus strand of JAIFNM010000273.1, from coordinate 3,475 downwards.
AGGAAGGACGAGCGACCTACCAGCGGGTTTTTACATACACACTGAGGTCTATCATCCACAAGGTTGCTCAGGTGCTGTTTCTGGCAAGCGGCCTGTTCATGACCGGCCAGGCGATCCTTACGCCGATGCTCATGGTTCTGATGATGGTCCTCGGCGATTTCCTTGCCATGTCATCCTCAACAGACAATGTACGGCCGTCGCCACGGCCGAGTGTCTGGCGGATCGGCAAGTTGACCGTAGCCGGCATCATCTTGGGTCTATTCGATCTACTGTTCTGTGTTAGCAGCCTGGCTACCGGGAAATACATGCTCGGCCTTGATATCGCCGCTTTGCGTACCTTGACGGTGGTAACGCTGGTATTCAGCGGCCAGGCCGTCTTCTATGTTTCCAGGGAGCGGCAGCATTTCTGGAGCTCCCGCCCCGGGCGATGGCTGCTGGCTTCCTCTGCGATCGATTTGATGATCGTTGTCGTTCTGGCGATCAACGGGATCTTGATGACAGCGCTCCCTGTCAGCATTCTGGCAAGTTTGTTTGTTTCAGCAATCGTGTTCGCCTTCTTGCTTGATGCCGCGAAGATAGCGGTATTCCGTCGTCTCGAGATCGAGGGATGAGAATCAAGACAAGCAAATTTGGGTTCCCTGGATCGCATTCAGGAATAGATTCTTCACAAGCGCTATGGACATCCTCGCTGCTGGGGGCTTTGGCCAGATACAAAGGCATTCGCCAAAGGAGGGGCCGCATTGATAGTCAGCTGGAGCAGGCCTTCATTTTTGCCCTTGGTCACCGTTTATTTGTGAGGTCGGCGTGTTTGAGAAAGATTTGATTCGGGGTAAGAGGGATTCTGCCGCTTCTCATTTTTCATTCTTCGCATTGACTTTTGCCTGGTCGTGGGCGTGCTGGGTGCTGTCATCAATAATGAAGACGGAGGCGTCGGTTACAGCTCGGGCGTTGTTTTTGATTGGTGGTTTTGGACCAGGTATCGCAGCGGTGTCTGTGGTTGGGTTTTGCTGTGGACGAATCGGATTGCTGCACTGGCTGGGACGGTGTCTGCAATGGCGTGTTGGTTGGTGCTGGTTCGGACTCGCCCTAGCCTTGCCGGTCATCGTCATGGGTATGGCGGCAGCTGTTCATGTCCTTCTGGGTGGCACCATGCCACCCTCGCCAGCAATTGGTCATGGTTTGATGGTTGCAGCTAACTTCGTTCTGGTATTTCTGGTAGGAGGGCCGCTTGGCGAGGAGTTTGGCTGGCGTGGTTATGCGTTGCCTGAACTGCAAAAACGCTGGGGTTGGCAAACGGCGAGTATTGTTTTAGGGGCATTGTGGGGCATCTGGCACGTGCCGTTGTTCTACATTAACGGAACGTCTCAAAGCCAGACGTCGATCCTCACATTCTCAGTATCTGCCGTAGCCTTGTCCGTTGTGTTCTCCGCGCTTTTCAATCAAACAAGACAAAGCGTTTTGCCAGCGTTGGTGTTGCATACGGCAATCAACTCTTTGCCCTCAATTATCCCTGTAATGCCGTCGAACGATGAACCGCGTCCATATCAACTGGTCGTTGGCATTCTCGCCCTGGTGGCAATCGGGCTGCTGTTTTTCAACGGTCCTGAAGCAAGGCGACAAGCACAAGATAATGACACTGATCATTGATCGTTTGATTTTGTTTGTCTCAAATCCTGGCATTGCGAACACCGCAGTACTGCAAAACATGGATACATGATCATTCCTTTACAACCGGCGCGTTGTTCCATTGTCCAATGACCCCCAGATTGGGAACGCTTGCATCTTTGCAGAGAATACTTACCGAAGCAGTGTGCAACATGAAATGTCGTCCGTCAGATACCGGTAAACCAATCCAGCGGGCGGCCAGCGAGGCACCCAACTGTCCGTGTGAAAAAAGCGCGATGTTGCCGTGCATTGTGTTCAAACGTGCGATCAAGCGGTCCAGGCGATTCGATACGTCAGTTGGTGTATCACCGCCGGGACTCCCGTCCCGCCATGCATCCCAATCCGGACGTGTTTTCCGGATCTCTGCAGAGAGAAGACCTTCGTAATCGCCAAAATCCCATTCCGCCAGATCCGGTTCAATTTCGCTTTGTTGCCCCAAGCCAGCTAGCGCGCAGGTTTGGCGGGCACGCAGGCGTGGGCTGACTAAAACCTTGGAGAACTCAATGTGCGCCAGCCGCGGCAAAAGTTCGCGAGCTTCGCTCTCACCATGAGTGGTCAGCGCAATGTCTGTTCTGCCGGTGTGTTGCCTCGTAAGTGACCACGCGGTTTCACCGTGGCGAATGAAGTAAACCTGTGCGGAGCTCATGTCACATCCATCATGGCATTGTACTCACCAAGGGCTGCAGCGCTATTGCAGTGGGCGCGATGGAGGAGAGCAGCTTGTGCTTCTCTCCGGTTCTCCTCCGCACCTGACCAGATCTGCAGAGCTTCATTCTGGAGCGCACGTCCGAATGAAAATGACAGAGTCCACGGCAATCTAGTTTGCAGGGTGTTGAAACGCACATGCATCGCGTTCAGTCGGGCAGAGGCCAGTTCGCTGGATTGGCCTCCCGACAAAAAGGCGATTCCTGGAACGGCTGCAGGCACAGCACGCAACATGCAATGCACCGTGGCATCGGCGACTTCTTCGACCGTCTCCTGAGTGGTGCACGCCAATCCGGGAAGCACCATATTGGGCTTCAGGATCATCCCCTCAAAAATTACGTGCTGACGGTAGAGCTGGTCAAAGACCTGATGCAGAACCTCCTCTGTTACCTCTTGGCAGCGCACAATGGTGTGTTTGCCGTCCATCAACACTTCCGGTTCGACAATGGGTACCAGTCCGGCTTCCTGGCACAAGGCGGCATAGCGTGCCAGCATCTGGGCATTAGCCTCGATACAGGTGCGGGTGGGGATGCCATCTCCGATGGCGATTACCGCGCGCCACTTGGCAAAACGGGCGCCCATACCGAAGTATGTCTGGAGCCGAGTACCCAGACCGTCCAGCCCTTCGGTGATTTTTTCCCCCGGGCATCCGGGTAGTCCAGTGGTTCCGAAATCGACCTTGATGCCTGGAATGATATTCGCGTCAACGAGCACTTTAATGAACGATGTACCGTCGGTTGTGCACTGACGCATGGTTTCGTCAAAAAGGATGGCGCCACTGATATGTTCGTTGAGGCCAGATGTCGATACGAGAAGCTCCCGATACGCTCGCCTGGCTTCCTCGGTCTGAGGAATCCCGGAGTTGGCAAATCGCTTGTTACACGTGCCGGTACTTTCATCCATGGCCAAAAGGCCTTTTCCATCGGCCACCATGGCCTTTGCTGTGTTGATGAGTGTTTGAGTGTTCATTCTTCTGTTCTCCATTTCCATTCGTTCAACGGAACTTTCCGTTTAGCCCAAGTTTAACAACCGCCATAAAACACCCATACGAATCATGATATTAGAGCGTACTGGTGTTTTTGATCACCGATTTGCTCGTAATTGG
>JAIFNM010000094.1 GCA_020047725.1 Betaproteobacteria bacterium | reverse complement strand
CTGCGCCGTATCCGTCAGGAAAGCAGCGTTCCGGTGATTATGCTCACCGCTCGTGGAGATGGTGTTGATCGCGTGCTGGGTCTGGAATTTGGTGCCGATGACTATGTCCCAAAACCATGTACACCTCGTGAACTGGTAGCACGCATTCGAGCCATTCTGCGGCGTACCCAAGGCAGCGCGTTGCCGCGCCGTGGCACCTCTTCCGACGTGGAGATTGGTCCGCTCAAACTATCTCCGCAACAACGTCAGGCCAGTTGGGGCAATGCGGCGCTCGATCTCACCAGCACAGAGTTCAGTGTCTTGGAACTGCTAGCGCTGCGCTCCGGGGAAAGTGTTTCCAAACAGGACATTTCCCAACACGCGCTAGGCCGAACTCTTACTAGGTATGACCGAAGCATCGACGTTCATATAAGCAACTTGCGCCAAAAGCTCGGATTGCTTGGTGATGGTCGCTCGCCCGTGCAAACGGTGCGAGGAATTGGTTACCAGCTCATCCTCGTCTAGCGGATACCACAATGCTCAAGAGCAAACTATTCTGGAAGATTTTCGCCAGCATCTGGCTTTCGTTAGTCCTAACGGTAGCAGGTGTAACTGTCGCTCTGATGGTCTACAACCAGTCACGGTTCGAGCAGGCGTCACAACTTGCCCAAGGCCCGCGAGCAGGCTTCGCCAACCGCATTGTTGCATTTACCATCGAAACCGGAAGTGAGAGCCAGGTTAAGCAACTGCTTGAGCGCTGGCCAACGCGTGAGTCCAGCCCGCCTTTGGTTGTGACGGAGAATGGTCAAGATCTCATTGGCCGCCCCGTTTCCGACGAGGCGCGTGCTCAGGCGTTTGCTATCGCTAGTGATGACGAATCGCCGCGCGGAGCTCGCCTGGCGCGTAGCTCCTTAGGAGCAACGTACCTGATATTTCAACCGGATAGTAATGCGCGCCCTGTGGCGAGCACACGAATTGGCCCGGAAGCGCCGGCCACGCTTTTGATCGTCGCCTTATTGGCGAGCCTGCTAGTCAGCGCGTTACTCGCTCGCCATATTACGCAGCCAATCAGCCAATTGCGTGACGCTTTTGAAGCGCTGACCGCGGGTCGCCTTGACTTCCGAATCAACGCAGGCATAGCAAGCCGCCATGACGAGATCGGCAGTTTAGGAAGTGACTTTGACAAGATGGCTGCCCAACTAGAGCAATTAATGGCCGCACGGGATCGACTTCTTCATGACGTATCCCATGAATTGCGCTCACCACTTGCGCGAGTGCAAACCGCCGTCGGTCTCGCACGGCAACAGCCTGGACGCGTCAATAGCGCCCTCGAACGTATCGAACTGGAAGCGTCTCGCCTTGACGAACTGGTCGGTGAATTGCTCACTTTGGCGCGCCTGGAATCTGGAAAGCAAACTCCGGGGGACGAGTATATTGAACTGCGCGAGTTACTTGCGAGTGTGGTGGAGGACGCACGATTCGAGGCTAACAGCAGCGGGCGTAGCATAGAATTCAGCGATGATCTGGAGAGCGACATCGTGCTTAGGGCTAGCGGTACCTTGCTCCATCGCGCTCTCGAAAACGTCATCCGCAATGCATTGCAGCACACACCGGCAGGTAGCAAGGTGGAGATCAGCCTCTACGCGGGCTCAAGTCGCAGTCGGCTGTGCATCATGATTCGCGACCACGGTCCCGGTGTTCAGGAGGACAAACTCGACTCTATCTTTGAAGCCTTTTTCCGCAGCGACAACGCGAACGCTGGCGGTTTCGGTCTTGGGCTTGCCATCGCCCGCCGTTCAATCGAAGCGCACGGTGGGCATATCCGTGCGGAAAACGCTCCTGGTCATGGCGGTCTGCTCGTTCTCATCGAACTTCCGATCGCCTGAGGTCAGAGGACGCCCCGCGCACGGGGCGTGCCGGATAAAGCGAAGCAAATGGCGACACTTTCTAACGATGCAAAATTGCTTTCGCGTTAGCCCTTGGAATTACGGCGCTTCAAACAGCGGATTGATCTGCTCCAGATCGCTCTCGCCAAGCGCGCCGACCGCCGCTTTCAGCTTGAGTTGAGCCAGCAGCGTATCAAATCGTGCCTTGGCCAGATCGCGCTTGGTGACGTAAACCTGATTCTCGGCGTTGAGCACGTCGATATTGATGCGCACGCCAACTTCGTAGCCCAGCTTGTTCGATTCAAGCGCACTCGTACTTGAAATCAGCGCCGCTTCCAGCGCACGCACCTGAGCCAGACCGTTGACGACGCCAAGATAGGATTGCTGCACGCTGAGCGAGGCCGTCCGTCGGGCGTTTTCCAGCGCCGCGTCAGCCGCCGTGCGATTAGCGACCGCCTCCCGAGTCTTGGAACTGACCAGCCCGCCCTGATAGATCGGGATATTGAGCTGCAGGCCAATGTTGCCGACATCGGTCGTCAGGTTGGACGAATACGTTCCGGAATGGATCCGGCCAACGTTAGCTGTCACGTCCAGTGTCGGGTAGTGGCCGGCACGTACGCGTTCGATTTCCTTAGCCGCAATTTCGGTCGCGACCTGCTGCACCTGGACCGTAAAGTTGTCCTTCACGGCCGCATCGACCCATTGATCCATGTTCGCTGGCTGCGGTGGCTGCAGGACAGCCTTCGACTTGAGCCGGTTGAGTTCACCGGAATCCTTGCCAACGATCAGGCGCAGCGCATAGCGCTTGACGTCCAGATCGCTTTGCGCCGCAATTTCCTGAGCGCTCGCCAGATCGAAACGCGATTGCGCCTCCTGCGAATCGGTGATGGTGGCTGTCCCTACCTCGAAGTTCTTCTTGGCCTGTTCAAGCTGCTGCGTGATTGCTTGCTTGTTGGCACGCACGGCCTTGAGATTCTCCTGCGCATTGAGCACGTCAAAATACGCTTGCGCCACACGCAGGACCAGGTCCTGTGAGGCTTGCGCGAAAACCGCTTCGGCCTGCACCACCTGCAGCTTGGCCTGCCCGTATTGCACGTAGTTCTGCCAGCGGAACAAGGGCTGCGTGAGATTCAGATTGTAGGTGTTGGAATTGAAACTCCGGCTGGCGCCGGGCGGGTTATACGAATTGTCGTTCCACGTCGTATTGCCCGTCGCGCTGACGGTCGGCAGCAATCCCGCCTGACCCTGCGGGCCCTTCTCGCGCCCGGCCTCAACGGTGGCGCGCGCCGCCGCGTACTGCGCATCATTGCCCAGCGCATCACGATAGACCTGCAGGAGATCTGCCGAGAACACCGGCACAGCAAAGAACAGCCCCCCAAGCAGAAGGGATAGACGACTTGCTGATGGCTTGAATCTCATGGTGCTAACCTCACGGAGCAACTTAATAGAATTTGATTCATCCAGGGCCTTCAAGAGTTCATCAAACAGGATGCGGTTCGATGGCTTCTACCGGGAATGATCGTTTCTTGGCGACAAATACCCGTAGCCGTTCCATGTAGAGAAACAGAACGGGAGTGATAAACAGAGTGATCAGTTGGGAGAAGATCAAGCCACCAGACACCGCAATTCCCAGTGGTTGTCTCAGTTCGCCACCGCTCCCAAATCCAATCGCCAGCGGTAGCGCACCCATCAGCGCGCAGAGTGTGGTCATTGTGATCGGGCGGAATCGTTTCAAGCATGCATCGCGTATAGCCGTTTCGGTAGGCTGTCCCTGACGTTGTGCGTCGAGCGCGAAGTCGATCATCATGATCGCGTTCTTCTTCACGATACCAATGAGCAGTAACACCCCAATACTGGCGACGAGCGTGAGTTCGAGGCCAAATAGCTGGAGCGCACCCAAGGCACCAATCGCCGCCGACGGCAGACCAGACAGGATGGTCAGTGGATGCAAGTAGCTTTCATAAAGTATGCCCAGCAACACGTAGATTACTGCGATGGCTGAGAAAATCAGGATAAGTTGCGAGCCCTGCGATTGCTGGAAAGCGGCTGCATCGCCGGCGAAACTGGCTAAAATTGTCGTCGGCATGCCGATCTGCGCTTTGGCTTCATTGATGGCCTGGGTCGCAGCCCCCAATGTCGCTCCAGGATTCAGATTGAAGGAAAGCGTGATCGCCTGTAGTTGCCCTACATGATTGATTGATGTGGGGCCGGCCACTCGGCTGATGGTTGTGACGTTGGAGAGCGGGATCAGTTGTCCTTGCTTGCCACGCACCTGAATCAAACTGATGGCGGTCTCATCTTTTCTGAACGAATCGGCGACTTCCAGAACGACTTTGTAGGTACCGCTCGAGGTGTAGATGCTGGAAACGCGTCGCTCGCCGAACGCGCTGAAAAGTGCCGCCCGGATATCGGCGATTGAAACGCCGTAGAGATTGGCTCGATCGCGGTCAACTTCAACCTGGGCGCTCAAGCCATTCAGCTTCGAGTCGGTCAGCACATCCCGAAAGGCTGGATTGCTCGCCAGGGCCTGTTGCAAGCGCTCCGCCCACAGGCTTAATGCGCCTCCGTTCACGCTCTGCAAGACGTACTGATATTGGCTCTTGGACGGGCGCCCGCCTATTCGCAGGTTTTGCACCGCTTGCAATGAAACGTCCACGCCCGGTTCTGAGCTGACGATTTTGCGTAACTGCGCCAGGACAGCGGTCATCGCCGGACGGTTCTCTTTGGGCTTCAACGTAATCTGAAGGCGTCCTGCGCCGTCATAGACGCTGGACACCACCGTTTCAACCGCCGGATGTTTCATCACCGCGGCTGTGATCCTTTCGAGACGCTGGGCTACATTATCAAAAGACGCGTCGGGGGCTGGCTGTACGCTCCCCTGAATCAAGCCGATATCCTCTTGGGGGAAAAAGCCTTTCGGGCTGGTTTGAAAGAGCCAGACGTTTCCAAACAAGGTTGCTATGGCGATGCACAGCACTACGAACCGATGTTTGAGAGCAATGTCGAGTGATCGCTCATAACCTCGCAGCAAGGAGGAGAATCCAGACTCGAATTTTCGCGATAGCCAATTTTCATGCTGTTCATTGTTCGGTTTGATCAGACGACTGGCCAGCAGGGGAATGAGGGTCAATGAAACAATGGCTGAGACCATAACAGCCAGCATGACCACGACGGCGAATTCGTGGAACAACAATCCGATCACACCGGGCATGAAGAAGATTGGGATGAATACGGCCACCAGCGAAAGTGAGATCGAGATAATTGTGAAACTGACTTCACGAGCGCCTTTGATTGACGCTTCAACGACAGGCACTCCCTCCTCGATGTGCCGCATTATGTTTTCCAGAACCACAATGGCATCGTCGACGACCAAGCCGATAGACAAGGTCAGGCCGAGCAAGGAGATGTTGTCGAGGCTGTAGCCGAGGACATAAAGCAGTGCCAGCGTGCCGATCAGTGAAATAGGCAAGGTCACCGATGGAATCAAGGTGGCCGTGAAATGGCGCAGGAACATGAGAATAACCAGCACGACGAGCGCAGCAGTAAGCGCTAGCGTGAATTGGACATCGCGTAAGGAATCCCGAATGGAGATCGAGCGATCATTGATCGCCTGCACCTTGACTGAACTGGGAAGCTGCTCGAGAACACGCGGTAAAATCTGGCGTATGGCATTGACCGTCGCAACGGTATTTGCGTTGGGCTGTTTCAGTACAGAAAGAATGATTGCTCGCTGATTGTTCAACCAACTTCCGGTCGTGGTCGATTCAATGCTGTCCTGTACCAACGCCACATCGGAAAGCCGCACAGGCTCTCCGTTTAGGGTTGCGACGATGATGGATTTGAATTGATCGGCGCGAAGCAACTGCTTATTGCTGTCGATCGTGAGCATTTGTTGTGGGCCGCGCAAGATTCCCAGCGGAGAGTTGCTGCTCGCGGTACTGATCGCTTTCGCGAGATCGTCAAGTGTCATGTTGCGCGCCGCAAGCTTTTTCGGATCGACCTCAATTCTCACCGCAAATTTCCGGGCGCCGATTACCGCCACCTGGCCGACACCATTGAGCGTCGAGAGTGAAGGCGCAATCACGTTTTCAGCAAAATCATTGAGGTCCGAAACCGGCATGGAGGGCGACGAGATGGCCAGTTGAAGAATCGGCGCATCGGCCGGATTGGTCTTTCGATAGGCCGGCGGCTCGGTAATCTCGTCTGGCAGATCGCGCTGAGCCCGGAGAATTGCAGCCTGGACGTCAACGGCAGCTGAATCGACGTTACGGCTAGGGTCAAATTCTAGCGTCAGGCTAGTGTCGCCCTGAATGCTGCTCGAGCTGATGGTGGTGACACCCGGTATGGTGGAGAACTGCTTTTCGAGCGGCGTCGCGACTGAAGCGGCCATCGTTTCCGGGCTTGCCCCCGCCAGTGATGCCGAGACCGTAATCACAGGGGAGTCGTAGCTGGGCAGCGCGGCAACAGGTAGCTGCCGATAGGCCAGCGCCCCGGCCACAATTAGCGAAAGCGAAAGCAGGACGGTCATCACCGGCCGACGGATGCATAGCTCTGAGAGGGTCATTGCGCAGCCTCCGTGCGAGCTGCTTTTTCGCTACTTGGGGCCGCCTTTGCTTCAGCTATCTTCAGTCCTGGTCTAAGATTTTGACCGCCTTCTGTAACAACCCGGCTACCCTCCTTAAGACCACTGACCGCGGCCGCCCCGGTCGCGAGGTAGTCAATCTTTACGGGTTGTGCCGTAACTTTCTCGTCTTCCCCAATAACATAGACAAACTGACCGGAGGGCCCGACCTGTACCGCCCGAGGGGAAATGACGATAGCCCCAGTAATGGTCTTCAAGGTAAGCGAGACATCAACCAGAGCGCCTGGCCACAGAATCATTTGCGGGTTATCAAAAACAGCGCGAGCCTTGATACCCCCAACGGTTGCGTCAATCGCGTTGTCGATGAATGACAGTTTGCCGTCCAGTTTTTCGTCGCCCACCTGCACCGTTACTGAAACAGTTCCGGCGCGCTGTTCGGCGAGCAGGGACCGCACGTAGCGTTCGGGGATGTTGAAGGTAACGTTGATTGGATCCATCTGGCTGATAGTCGTCAGCGCATCCACTCCACCCGGTTGCACCAGACTACCCAGATGCACCTTGATTTCACCCACTCGGCCAGCGATCGGTGCTGTGAGGCGCCGGTAGTCGACTGCCACTTGCCCTGATGCCAGAGCGGCGCGATCGGCTTTGAGTGCGGCTTGAGCGGCTTCAACGACGCTACTTGAGGTATCCACTATGCTTTTGGAAACAAAGTTTTTGGCAAACAGTTCAGTGTTGCGTGCCAGCATACGCTGCGCTTCATCGATTGCGACCTGGTCCTTGACGAGTTGGGCCGCGAGTTTTTCGCTATCAGCCCTGGCCCCCCGCTCATCGAGAGAAAAGATGCTCTGTCCCGCTCTGACGGTTTGTCCTTCAAGTACATTGACGCTTTGCACGGTGGCAACAACTTGAGAGCGGATATCAACGGTCTTGAGCGGAGTGACGAACCCCGTCACCGAAAGCACTTCCGGAAGATCACGTTTGACCGCCACTTCGCTCTGCACTTTGACAAGTTGCTCCGGCTTGTCTTTTGGCGTAGTGCTCTGGCCCTTAACTGGTGTAGAGAAGAACCACCATCCGCTAGCCATTACGCCGAACGCAATTAGCAAAAACAGGGTGATTTTCAGCTGCTTCGAATTGGTTGACACATTTGGCTCCCAGAATTTTCAACTTGATCTAGCTCATGCCTGTTCCTTGACGAAGAGTGGGGCTCTTACATTTCGACAGAATCACGAGACTCCATTTCGATCCCAACGACGCAGATAACCGAGGCATCACTTTTGGTCGTCTGAAGCTCTGATCGAGGTCATGCCTGATGATTCGAAACCTTCAAACTGACCGGGCATATTTTGCACGAGTGACGTGTAAGGTTGCGTCTGGGGGGTGTTAAGATTTGTAAGGAATTGACGTTTCACACGGAATCATCAATGGTTAGCCAGAATTATTTTGACCAATCAATACCAGCCAGTATTCCCAGCAGCAGCGCTTTGTGACGGCAATAGTCGAAAAGGAACAAGGAGAGAGCCGGCACGCCTGAGCGGTGGGAAATGCGACGCGCCAATGCCAATTCGTGGGATCGCCCTACCGCCGATTTTCTAGCCGAAAAAGTCATCACCGCCCGCAAAATGCCGAGTGCCAGCTAGCTGCTCATAATCAAATCAGCGTTAGGCAGCGTTAGGAAGTGAAAGCCAACGGCCGGTTACGTAAGAAACCAGCCGCTGAGACCGTGGAGATGTGGATGACCGCTAGGTCGTTCACTGTCGGTAACGAAAGGCCGCTTCCAGTAAGCAAAGTAAGCGTCCAACCCCACCATCTATACTGAACGGGTGACGTCGTGCGATGTTGGCGCCTTTTTTGAGGGCGCGAGCAATGGCGACGAGAC
>JAIFNM010000106.1 GCA_020047725.1 Betaproteobacteria bacterium | reverse complement strand
TCGCAAGTGGTGATTTTGTTAATATTCAGACGAATCCAGCAGATTTTTATAATCAAAGCAGACTAGACTTTCGCGCCAGATTTCATATGTAACACGCCAGAACCAGGAGCCAGAAAGCCATCGATCATCCAAATAGAAAACGCTGAGACGGTATAATTCTCCCTAGACAAGTCGACGTAGTTGCCGGAATGTTTGCGGGACTTTTGCGGGACTTCGTTGTATTTAGTTAAGTGCAGTTGCAATCCGTTTGCAGTGGGATGCGACGCAAGTGATTGATTAATAAGCCCATGCAAACAACTTCCACGCATGGGGTGCAAGGGGTCGCGAGTTCGAATCCCGCCGCCCCGACCAAAGCATCACCTTGGAGCTGACCACTCCAAACCACTGCAGACTGATTAACCCCATATAAATCAGCCTGTTACCGAATAACCCGCCTCCGCAAGGACGCGGGTTTTTTCGTTCACTTCTGTCTACAGTGGTCTGTTTCCGACATTTTTTGGGGACAGCAGCGGGACAGGATTCTTCTGTCCCCACTCTCCAATTCTTTGTCCCCAAAGCTTCGTGCGAGAATGGGACAGATAGAAGGCGAGGGACGGGCCAGCACAGATATAAAGATGTTTAATGAAAAAACACATCGCGGCGTAACCGTGTCTGGGATAGTCAATGGCGTGAAATCGGATAAGTACATCACGAATGAGTTAAGCCATGAAGTATCAAGACCAAAAGCCAAACGCAGAGGGAAAGCAAAGACAATATGGCCAATGATTCGAATTGGTGATTGTATGATTTTCCCCAGAAGAGCCAAACGTCAGTTTGATATTCTAAGCACTTCACAGTGTTGCTACGCTGACATCCCATCGCCCTTATACTTATGAAGATACATATCTTTTCTGACCTGCATCTAGAATTTGGGGCCCCCTTCACCGTGCCGCCCGCGGAAGCCGACATCCTGGTGTTGGCTGGTGACATCCATTCTGGAACGCAAGGTCTTGATTGGGCAGCGTCCATTGCAAGAGGCCGACCGGTCATTTATGTTGCGGGCAATCATGAATTTTACGGACATCACCTGCACGGCACCGCGGTCGCGATGCGCAAAGTGGCCAAAGAACTTGGGATTCATTACCTCGACAACGACGAGTTGGTGCTCGATGGAGTGCGATTTCTGGGAACGACCCTGTGGACCAGCTTTACGCTCAATGGTCTTGGCGAGGTAATGTTCTATTCTCTGCGTGTTGCCCGGCAGCAGATGAACGATTTTTCCACGATACGCTACGGCAGTACCGGCTGGTTTCTGCCTGAGCAATCGGTAATTTTGCACCGCGCAGCCCGCGCATGGCTCGAGAAAACCTTAGTTGAGCCGTTCGACGGGCCGACCGTCGTGGTCACGCATCACTGCCCACATTCGGACTCAGTGCCAACGCGATTCCAAGCGAACAGCCTGTCGCCGGCGTTCGCCTCGGACCTCTCAGACATTATCGAGCAATACCGGCCGGCGCTCTGGATTCACGGTCACACCCACGACGCGTTCGACTATTGGGTCGGCACAACGCGCGTTGTCTGTAATCCGCGCGGGTATCCCGGGGAAAGGACAAACGGTTTTGATGCCGAAAAAGTCGTCGAGGTTTAGATTTTCTCGTTTTTCGGCCACCAGCTCGACTTTTAAGCGGAGAAAACTTTTCCCATATACGAACATCAGGCAATAGATAGTCTATAAATCATTGCCTTACGCCAGTATTTCAGTAAGGTATTTTTTATTATGTTACGGAAGAGGCTATGGCGGGAGGTGCCATTATGAAGGCATAACTACGCTGATGACCCAAAAAGTACCTCCGCTACGTCAGGGCAGCTGTCCTGGTGACTACCTTGTCTAATTCTCAAAATAGGTACAACAATACCTATATTAAGAATTCACTATGAGCCGAGCCGACTTTCTCTTCACACCGAGTTTTCAACAAGGGCTGCGAACTATACGTTTGTACTGGTCTTTCGCAGATGTAAGCTGACTTATCTAGTCGGTAGCGTTTAGTACGCGTCCGATTCCTGTTACACGGGGCGAGGTAACCGAATGACTGAGAAGTTGGAAAAAATGCATTAGTCATTTCTGTTCGTTGCGATAAAACTAGCACATGCTATTTTTACGACAACGAACGACAACGGATTTGTCGCCAATATCGCCGCTGGAGATTCTGCCGCACTTTCCGTATGTGCCGCTCAAAATTGATAATTTTCGCTGCCCAGCGACAAAATGGCCATAATTTTCGCTGCTCGAGTCCTTCCCTATCCACAGACTGAAACGGCGTATAAGTTCGGCGACTGCTGCCTTTTTGTCGATGTCCGCACCGCGGGCGACAACCATCGCCGCCACCTCGACCTGCTCTGATATGAGGGCCGGCGTGACCATGCCATTCTCCCGGTCAGCCTGAAGAAGGGTCTGGGCGACGCTCAGAACCCGCTGGAAAATCTTGCCTTCGTCATCCGTCATTTGCTACTCCCTTCAGCGGCCGCGTTCGCTCCCGGCAGGGAGGCGACGAGCGCCGGATAGTTTTGGAACGGGTCCGTCGCCAACAGCGTACGGACGGCAGACTCGGGACTCATGCTGCGCCTGCCTGTCATATCGCGGTAGAGCGTGAGCAGCACCTTCTGCACACCCTCGGGAGCTTCGGGCGAATCACCGGAGAAGCCCGTCTTTGGCGTATCCCGGTTCTCGGCCGTATCCAGCCAGATGCGTTGGACGGGCACCGTCTCCTCAACGACACGCAGCATCGCCCTCACAAGAGCCGACCGTTCGCCGGCTACCTCAATTACAGCTGCGACTGCTGGATGCGCCTCGTCGATTCTGTAGCGGACACCCTCCTTGAGCCGCTCAACGCGCCAGGCCTGCTCGACCCGCACGCCACCGGGGCCTGGTGTGGGTGTGCTTCGAAAGGCAAAAACCCTCCGAGCCCTTTCTCGCGTGTCCTCAGCAAGCTTTGTCAACCAGACCTTGACGAGCACCGGCGGTCTGGCAGTAGACTTTTTGACGTCGATTTTCCATTCCGCGTCGGCAGTGTTGGGGATGTCAAGGCGAATACGGGCGAGGCGGTGTGACTCCTCACGGTTCCACGTCCTGCCCTGTCCGAGACCTAACCATCCGCCCGCAAGAAGTAGGCGGCGGTTACGGTAGACGTAGAAACCTTGATGCGATGTCCACCCCTCGGGGCCGCCGGCCCTTTTGAACTCGTCGTCGGAGAGCCGGTCTTTGTGGGGAAGCACGTGGCACTGGACCTCAATGGCACCTGACGGGGTGGTCGTTCTGGCGACGGGCGAGTGCCATGGCTTCGCCGGATGACCGGTCATGAACGGGTCCCATGGCCTGACCTGTTTTCCGTTCAGGTATAACCTGAAAACGGGCGCGTTACCTTCCAAAAGGCGGTGGAAAACCATGCCCATTCGCAACTCGACGTCATCCGCGAGGTCGCCGAAATGGTCGACGTCGTAACCGGAGGTCACGATTCGGTCGAGCTTCTCCCAGAGGACCAAGGTGCCTGAGCGAACGGGAGTAAGCGGGGCGAGAAATTCTTCAGAACCCTCTGCGGGGCCCTCGTACAGATTCCAGCCTCCGTCCGATAAGGCCAGGGCGTCCAAGTCCCATCGCAGACAGGAGATAGCCCCCCCTTCGCGTCTGGAGGCCACGGTCAATCGGCGGCACTGCGAAAGCGAGGCGGTCTTAAGCCCCATGCCGAAGCGCCCCAAGTCGTCGGCTGCTCGCTCTTCCAGCGGGCTCCTTGCGCCAAGCGTCATCGCGGTTTCGAGTTCGGCGTCAGTCATCCCCCTTCCGTCATCGAGGACCGAGACTCTACTGGCCTTCCCGTCCCAGTCGAACGAGACGCCGACCTTCGACGCGCCGGCGGAAACGCTGTTATCAATCACGTCGGCCAGGGCGGAGGCCGTTGAGTAGCCAAGTCCTCGAAGGGCTTCCAACATTGCCCCTGCTTTTGGCGGGGCGGGGCGAGTCTTGCCCGTCATTCGGCGTGCCTCATATCAAAGCGGGTGCGAAACCCGTGTTGTCTGTTTCCAAGTCGGTGTTGTCTTCCGGGGCTTCCCCGGCGGGTTCGGCTGCGAGCTTGTTCCCTTTCATCTCGCGTCCCTCACCCATATAAATGGCAAGGATTTCCTTGCGGGTCGAATGGGAGAGCCTGCGCAGGGCCTTGGACTCAATTTGGCGGATTCGTTCACGAGTCACGTCGAACCGCTGCCCGACCTCCTCAAGGGTCATGGAGTCCTCGCCGCCGAGCCCGAAACGTAAGGTGATTACTTCACCCTCCCGCTCCTTCAACTCGCCAATCATTCCCAGCAGCGTCGAGCGCAGAGAGACCGCCTCCGCATGCAGGCAAGGGTCTTCAGCTTCGGGGTCGGCAAGCTTCTCGCCAAACGGCCGTTCCGTCTCTGCGTCCGGCTCATCGAGCGACGCGGTGCTCTCGAAGAGTTCGAGTATCCTTCGCGCCTTCCACACTGGAATGCCCATTCGGCTGGCGGTTTCCTCGAGATTCTCCGGCCGTCCCGTGCGCGCCTCGAACGCGTCCCGCTCGCGCTCCGTGCGCCGGACGTTCTCGTGCATGTGGACGGGTATCCGGATGGTTCTCGCCTTGTCAGCGACAGCCCTCGAAATTTGTTGGCGAATCCACCAAGTTGCATAGGTGGAAAAGCGGAAGCCCTTGCGCCAGTCATATCGCTCGACCGCTTTCATCAGGCCGATGTTCCCCTCCTGAACCAGGTCCTCTAACGGTTCGCCGGAGCGCATGTATTTCTTCGCGAGGGAGAAGGCCAGCCGGAGGTTGGAAAGTATCATCCTCTCGCGTGCGTCGGCCTGCTTCATCACAGCTGCCGCGAAGTCCGACGCGGCCCCCGTACTGCCGACTTCCCTGGCGAGTTCGAGGAGAAATCCCCTAGATAGGTGGGCTGCCGCCAGCGCAGCGCGAAGGCGGCTTTTTTCGCCGCAAGAGGCCTCGACCTCGCAGACAGCAGCCACGAACGCCGCGGCGTCCTGGTCTAGTTCGACTACATCGTCCTCGGAGTCGGACTCAAGAACCTGGATGGCAGGTTCTCCATCGTCAGAGGGCTCGCAGCCGGAACTGAACGACTCCACGTCCGCTGCACCGCTGGCAACCCTCCTGCCCGCCTCAACGACGGCGGCGACGCCCGCCGGCCACTCTGCCAGGGCGTCGAGAGCAGCTTCGCCCGCTTCCTCCATGTCCCTGCCGAGGGCGAGCTCCTCCTCGGCTTTGAGCAGCTTGGCTTTGAACCCGCGGAGATAGAGCGGAAGTGGCTCGTTTCTGCCGGAAGCGAGTTCCTTTGCGAACTTCATAGCTTCAGTCAGAAAAGGCTCCTCCGCGAAAGTCTCGCTCGGCTCGTGCGGCGCGCCGTCGCTCTCGTCCCGCTCGTCAACCGTGGCACCGAGGTCACCCAATACGAAGGAAAGGAGCCGCTCGGCCTCTTCGTTCCGCGTGCCGTCAGCCTCTCGACAAACCTCGTTAAGGGACGATTCCGGAACGGAGCCCTCGCGGAACGCCCGAAGGAGAAGGCTGCGAACACCTGGCCCCTCTCCGTCGTCGCGGGCGAGTGGCAGCGCGCGTTCTGGAAGGAAGGCCTCGACATCGCTCCAATCCTCATCCGAGTCCACCGCCCTGTGCCGGCCTATTGCCTCGTGCACTGCCCGAACCTTATCGGCGAGGGCGGCGTCGCCGTCAGGAGCTACGTTCTCTGCTTCGGGCTCCCATTCGTTGGAACAGGATTCGTCGCCCAGTGTGCCGAAGCCCCACAAATCAGCCACATCCGCGGGAACGGATTCGGTTTTGAGGTTGGGGTCGGCTTCCTCCAACAGCCGCTTGGACTCCCGAAGTTCGTCTACCGGATTCCCGTTCGAGGTTTTCGGAAAGAAAATGCTCTCCCTCGCCTGCGGTCCCATTTCCCTGCGTTCCCACGCTGCTATAGCCACCACTTCGCCGACCACCTCAACGTCGTTTTGCGAGACATCCGTGTCGTCGAGAGATTGGACGACCGGTCCAGTGGAAACAACGGATTCTCCTTCTGCCTCGGCTAAAGGGCTGTCGACGGGAACGGCCGCAAGGGAGGCGCGAATGAGGTCCGCGCATTCGGCAGCTCCCGAGCGCTCCGCGTGACCAATGGCGTCGAGACCGGACGGGTCTGTGAGCGATGGGTCGGCTCCGGCCGACAAGAGCAAGGCTACGATGCCCCTTTTCCTTCGGCCGGCGGCGAGCATCAGCGGGGTCGCTCCGCCTCCGTCCCGGACGTCCAAATCGTCCCCCCTTCGAATATGGATGCGGACGGCGGTCTCGACCCCGGCGAGGACGGCCATTCGTAGAAGAGGATTCATGGGCTTCACCGGCCTATCCACGGGCGGTACCCTTCTGGCCGGGAGGAACGTATCCAGGTGCGATGGCGGCGCTCTCAACGCCGTAGAGGGCCAGCGAATCCCGGAGCCACAGCGAATATTCCGGACCCTGCAGGCGGTGGTCCGGCGAGCAGTCGACGTTCCAGCGCCTCATGACGTAGCCGGCCAAGGCCGCACGGGCCCGAATCCTGAGAATCCCGTCCACCATCGGATAGTCAAGGGCGGCAAGTTCCGGGCGTTCTGAGTCGGGGTGCGCGACCAGTTCGAGCTCGACCACCCGGGTCCACTGGGCGTCATCGTCGGGCCCCTCGCCCTTTTTGGGCACGTCCCCGTCCGCCCTATCGGCCGAGAGTATCCGCGTGATGACGAAATCCCGAAACGAGGAAGTCTTCCTGTCGAAGGCACGGATGTGCCAGCGGAGCCCGTTGTCTACTAGGGCGAAGGGGAGGATTTCCCGCTGGGACTCCCCTCCTGAGGCGGAGAAGTAGACGATGCGGAGAACTGATTTCGAGGCGATTGCCCTTGTCACCCGGGCCAGCGTCTCGGTTGCCGGCCTGTTAATCGGCGAGGGAAACTCGCAAGGAACCATCGGGCTTTCCCCGCCACCGATTCCGTCTCCAAAGCCGAGGGATAGCGATGAGAGGACGCGGTCGATGGAATGCTCGAACAGGGGGACGAACGAAGCCCCGATGCGGTAGGTCTTGGTTCTGCCATCGAAGGCGATGTTATCCGGGGCGGCCTCACGATACAGGGCGAGGTCGCGTGTGGCACCGGCGGGGGCGACGCCGAAGCGCAAGCAGATGTCCGCTCTAGAAACCTCGCCGAGGAACCAGAGACGGAAATCTATGTGCGCAAGCCTCTCCCTTTGCGCCTGTCCGAGTTTTGCAGAAAACCCGATTGCCGCCACGGCGGTCCTTTTATTCTTAGCTCAATGACAAACAATTCTACAGACAGTCCCGTGTTTTGTATATGACACCTGCTCATTTTGACGACATCGCTAAAGGCACGAAAATCGAAACGTTCTAGTCAAAGTCGACCACGCTGTCATTCAGCGTGATGCGAGGAGTCATGAGAGGACTCCAAGGCTCCAGTGAATCGGTGTTTTGCATCAACGCCCTGCTTGGTCTCACAGGCTGAACAATTGTGATGCACGATTGCGTGTCTTGGAGCGTTGCTTAGTAGTCGGCTAGCGCCATATAAATAAGTGTACTGTTTCGAACTCTGAACAGCGCAAGCCCCCCATTCGCTGGCAAAACCACCGGCAAGGCAGTGCTTGCGTCGACGACCGTCGGCCATCAGTTACGAATCTGTTTTGTACCCGGTGGTTATTTTCAGAACCGGCAGATTTGCACCGCTATACTCTCCCCATCTCTTTGTAGCTACAGGATTTTGATGAGTTGTTCCGAACTTGGCGGCTTTCTCTGGTCCCGACCTTCAATGGCATACTGATGGACGTCATCATTGTCAGTTAAGGGCAGAAAAAAATAGTTGGTGAGCTTTTGAGTGACACTTGAGTGTTCGCTGTTATTCAGGGAATGCTTACTGAGACGGTTAATCAGGCATCTACCACCCGGGAATTAAGCCAAACTATTTGTTTTCATCGCCTCCTGTGTGGCAATTAATTAAAAGGCAATCGCAGATGAAATGGATACTCATAAAGTACAAACCAGATAATTCCGTACTGCAAGCAACTTGGCTATTCGACGATTGGATGCCAGACATTCCAGAAAGGAAAGGAGAAGGCAAATACAATTCGGAAGCGATTGCTGAGGTTCGTCTTGCAGCCCTCCGTACCATTCTCGAGTCAAGGGGTATTGCGGGGGTCTTGGAGCTCGCGGGTCAAGTGAAGCTACCGCAGCACGTCGGATTTACGTTACAAGCCCTTGCGCTGCCTCTGGAAAGATTATTGGAGGCGTTTCAGCAAGCCATCAATAACGTTCCTGACC
>JAIFNM010000033.1 GCA_020047725.1 Betaproteobacteria bacterium | reverse complement strand
AGCGATGCTCGTGCTCGAACCGATCTTTGAAGCCGACCTTCCCTCCGAGCAGTACGCCTACCGGCCGGGCCGCAATGCCCAGCAGGCGGCGATAGAGGTGGAAGAACGCCTGCACCGAGGCCAAACGAACGTCGTGGACGCCGACCTCGCGGACTACTTTGGCAGCATTCCACATCCTGAACTCATGCTGTCGCTTGCGCGGCGCATCGTGGATCGGCGTGTGCTGCATCTGATCAAGATGTGGCTGGAATGTGCCGTGGAAGAAACCGATAAACGAGGCAGGAAGACGCGCACGACCGAAGCCAAGGACGGCCGGCGTGGCATCCCGCAAGGCTCTCCCATTTCACCACTGCTGTCGAATTTGTATATGCGACGGTTTGTTCTGGCGTGGAAGAAACTGGGGTTGGAGCGAAGTCTAGGCAGTCGAATCGTCACCTATGCGGATGATCTTGTGATCCTGTGTAAACCCGGCAAGGCCGATGACGCCTTGCAGCGAATGCGCGAGATCATGGGCAAGCTGAAGCTGACGGTGAATGAGGAGAAAACACGTATCTGTAAGGTCCCGGAAGGCACGTTTGACTTTCTGGGTTACTCGTTTGGAAGGCGATACTCGCCGCGCACAGGGAAGCCTCAAATTGCCTTGTGGCCGTCGAAGAAAAGTATCAAGCGCATGGTCGATAAGGTCCATGAACTAACCGACCTGAAGACGGGATGGCAAGAGACCACGGAGTTGGTGGGCAAGTTGAACCGCACATTGCGCGGCTGGGCGAACTACTTCAGTGTAGGGAACGTCAGCCGTGCCTATCGGGCGATCGACAGCTACACGGCACCGCGGTTGCGTCGGTGGTTGCGCAACAAGCACAAGGTCAGACGACGTGGGGGCGGGACGTATCCACTCTCGCACCTTTACGGGCACTTTGGGCTCGTACGTCTGAGCGCGCGAGGAGGCGCAGCGTGGCGTGTGTGAAGGCGTGAGGTCTTGTCCGAGAGCCGGATGCGGGAAATCTGCATGTCCGGTTCGATGAGAGGGATGTGGAAACGGGGTTACGGCAAGGTTACTTGGGCACCGCCGGACGAAAGGGGCGGAAACAGACAAACCAAACCTACTGCTACCGCGCCACATCTCTACTCTACCGATTGTTGACCGATGACAAAGCGCTAGTCAAGGGCGGCATCCCTGTTGGTCACCGTGTGAATTGATGGTCAAATCGGATCAGCAAGAATAGTCTGAGCGATAGCAACAATCGGGGGCTGGCCATGGTTACGAGAAAGAGCATAAGCAGAAACCATGATCTGTCCCTAAACATGCTCTGCCAGTCGAAATAGTATTCGTCGCGCTAAACCAACTTCTTTCGCCCTATTTGCCTTGCCGATACGTGAGTGCCATAGCGATACAGAACGAGAGTGAATCCATCGGTACGGCGTCGTCTTCCTGAAACACGATTGCGCGGTTGCCTTCGTACTCGAAGTCGTTCGGGAAGAGGGTGCGGAATGTGTCGACGAGCGTTGTCGTGCAGATGAAGTACATCGCGTACTGTGCAGGGGTTTTCTTCTTCCAGTCAATGCGGATCGGGCTGCCTGATCCGGACTTTGACGTGACATAGGCGGGTTCGCCCCACCTCAGCGTTTCCTCAAGCTCGCCGACGCCTTCCGTCGCTGCTGCCGTGCGGAAGATGGCTTCCCGGAGCGCCATCAACTTTGGACGAATCGTCGGAGGGTAGGCTACGAAAACAGCTGCTACCGCTGGGTTTTCGAAAGGCTTCATTGCTTGCCTCGTTTCAAGTCACGTTTGGTGTTGCCGCATCGATCCTTGAATTGACAAACAGCCCGGCGGTAATCAGAACGGCGCCGAACGCCTTGTAGCCGTCAAAGAATCCGGACATCAGTGTATCAAGGATGATCCCGGTAATGATCTGTCCCAGAAAGATCAGCACGGCAGAATAGACGACGGGGATTTTCGGGATGACGACATTGCACGAGGCCACAATGCCGATGCCAAAAAACGCGCCGAAATAGGCATACCAGTACGGTAGTGCCGCGCCCGTGCTGGGCGCTACCCAACCCAGGCCGAGGCACACCGAGAAAAGCAGTATCGAGGCCAGTAGTCCCATGGCGAAATTGATGAGCACGCCCTGGAACACGCCTGTGTTCCTCGAGAGTCGGGAGTTCATGACCATCGAGAGGACGACCATGCCGCCGGCGATTGTTGCGAACAGATAGTCCATGTTTACCCCTTTGGCCAGGCCATGATGAGGACGCCCGACAGGATCAGGGCCAGGCCGGCGAGCTTCTTCGGGTTGCCGGGTCGTTTATCCAGCCCAAAGATGCCGTAATGATCGATTACGCTGGAAACAATGAGCTGGCCGATAACCCCGAAGGCTATCGTCATCGTCAGCCCGATGGAGGCCACCGTCTTGTTGTTGAGGAATACCAGCACGACGCCCAGCGCGCCGGCGAGATACAGATAGGGCGGCACGGTATCCAAGTTTTTCAGCGAAGCGCGCTTGATCAGGAGGAAGGCGACCGTGGCCACTGTTCCCGTGGCATGGATGATTACGAGCGAGACTGTCGGCCCGAAGGCGATCTGCAATGCCCCGTTTGCCATGAGCATGAAGCTGAGCAACACGCCGATGGCCATTGCACTTGCTTGATACATGGCGTTTCCTTGCTATTCAACAGACACGGATTGTATAGTCCTCAATCAGTACATATACGACAGATGTCGTGAAGAGCCGAAATGAACCCATTGATTGCCGAAATCGTCGAGAAACACGGGACGCCGGAGCGTTTCGAACGAGGGAGCACCTTCGTGCGTCAGGGCATCAACATGCCTTTCATGTACTACCTGGTCAGCGGCAAGGTGAAAATCGAGCAATCGGTCGTCAATGGGAAATCGGTGCTGTTTTCATTTACGTGTGAAGGAAACTGGCTGGGGGATCTTGAGCTGTTCAGCGACGTTGAGGTAGCCAACAGCACCGTCACGGCGGTTTCGGATGTTGAAACGATCCGGGTTTCAATTGATCAGATGCGCAACAATTTGAAGGTTTATCCGGGGTTGTCCGAACTGTTCGCCCGGTCGTTGGCCAGGAAGATGTGGGCATATTCCAAATTGAGTACGGTCAATCTCCTGTATCCGCTGCTTGATCGTTATGCCGCGTATCTCTATGAGATGAGCGCGTATTCGAATGAACTACCCATCGCACTGGAAACCAGCGCGGGTTTGCTCGGAGCCGGGGAGCGGCAGCTTCAGCGAGTGCTGCGCATTCTGGCGGAGCGCGGGATCATTCAGCGCTCAGGGCGGACGCTAACGGTCCTTGACCGGGAGGGCTTGAAGCAGTTGGCCAGTGAGCTGGTTCAGCAAGGTCAGAACTAGCAGCCGGCTTTATGCGGCGATTCCGGTAAGGCAATAGAACTCGCCTTGATCCTTGTCATTTCCGGTGCGTTTCTCGATCCCGGTAAATCCAGCAGCGACAAGCATTTCCTCTACGTCGGCCAACTCATACAAGGTGAAGCCATGAACGTGACCGGGCCACTGCGCGAGGTCTTCTTTTGAGTTGAAGCAAATGGCAAGTCGGCCATTGGGCTTCAGAACACGCTGGCACTCGGCCAGAGCGAGTTTGGCGTCGCGCCAGAAATAGAGCGTATTGACCGTGCAGAGTGCTGAAAACTCGGCGTCGCCAAAGGGGATCGATTCGATATCTCCGTGCCGGATCTCGGCTTTTCCGTTCTCGATATGGCGCCGAAGCCGTCGGCTGACGTGCTGGACCATTTCCTGCGATACATCGACGCCAGCGACGTCGTCGCACGAGCGACTCGACAGAACCTGTTCAAGCAGATAACCGCTGCCAAAACCGATTTCGAGCAGCCGATCGTTTGTGCCGAGCGCCAGGCTTTCCAGCGTCAGCGCGTTCATTCCGACGTTGGCCTTTTCCAGCCAGCGCGCGGTGATTAGTCGGCCGAACAGGCCCGAAGGATTTGCCAGCTGTCTGGAAAAAATCGATTCGAACACGTATCTGTTCTCCATCCGGGGTTGTTGAGTCTTCGCGCAACAGCGCAAGCTCACCATGATTGTCGTGACAACCGGGCTGCAGGTCAATAAACACGGGTATCTTTAAGGTCAATGCCATGGAAGCCAATAAGCATGAGGGTTTCGGGAATGAGTGGCCGTAGATCGCCGTTTGATGGGTGTTTCAGAAGCGGAGACTTTCTTTATTTACGGCACGGGCTAGAGTTTACCCAGTCCGACTGGACAAGAACGGTCGATGTGGCGTATCTTTTGCCCCCTCCAAGCGCGGCAGAAATGACCGTTTGGCCAGCGCGCAGTTCGTAACCCTCCTGCGCATTACAAATGAAAACTAGGATAAACCAATGACTAGCCCCGTATCGCCCGCATCATCCACGTCTCGTCATGAGGCGCGTCGTTTCAGTCTGCTCGAACCAGTCATCGCCGCGTTTGTCGGCCTGATTCTGGTGTCTAACATCATCGCCCAGAAATTTTTCGACGCCGAACTATTCGGAATGACGTTTTCCAGCGACGTTGGAACGATTTTGTTGTTTCCTGTTACCTACATCTTTGGCGATGTGCTGACCGAAGTTTTCGGCTATGCGGTTGCCCGCCGTGTTGTCTGGTACGGATTCGCCATGAATATCCTGGCAGCGCTTATCTTCACTGCAGCCGTCGCCATGCCTCACAGCGAAGCCTTTGCGGCCAATGATGCATTTGCCAGCGTGCTCGGTCAGATGCCGGCCATGGTAATGGCTTCGCTCGCCGGTTTCTGGTTCGGCAGTTTTGCGAACGATACCGTGCTGGCCGCCATGAAAATTCACATGGTTCGCTGGGACCCGACGCACCGCTGGTTGCCGCTACGCACAATTGCCTCGACGATTGTTGGCGAACTGGTCGACACGACACTGTTCGTTGGTGTGGCTACCTTCTTCGGGGTTTTTCCCGCAGAAATGTTCGTTAGCCTGGTGCTCAGCCAATGGTTGATCAAAACCCTTGTTGAAGTTGCCTTGACGCCGGTTACCGTGATCGTTATCCGCCTGATGAAGCGTCACGAAAGCTGCGATATCGTCGGTACGGAAAGCTGGAATCCTTTCGCCTTCAGCAAATCCGGCGGTACCAATCTGGCCGCATATGCACGCAAGGCGGGGTAAATTGCCTGAATTTACTTCGTCTTCTTCTTGCGATCAGCCTTGCTCCAGTACTGGAACTCATCTTCATAGACCTCAAGGTCGAGTTCCATGACCCTTGCCTGCAAGCGTTGCTGAACATCTGCCACGGCCTTGTTGTAAACAATCGGGCCGATCTCTTCCAGAACGAAACCGAGTAACGCACCCGCAGTGATGTTGCCGATCGGTTCGTCCATGTTTTCCTGGAAATAACGCTGGATCGAACTGATCAGGACTTGGCGGGTTTCGTTGGCGATTTCGATTGTCATGTGTTCTCTTGTTTGTTGTTCAAAGCAGCATGATTCCAAGAAGTAATTGCGTAGACCACTCAGCCCTTTGGGATAGAACGATAGTCGCTCGGTGAGCAGTTGTGCACGCGACGGAAGCATCGAGAGAAATAGAGCGGGTCGTCGAAGCCGAGTTCGGCGGCGATGCTTTTGATTGAGAGTGTCGAGGAGTCAAGCAGGTAGCCGGCGCGCTGCATTTTAAGGCGCACGAAATAATCGAGTACCGAGAATCCGGTTTTTCGCTTGAAGACGGCGGCGAAGTGCGAAGGGGACATATTGGCCTGTTCAGCCAGATCGGCCACCCGGATCTGGCCGTCGAGATTTTGCTCCATCAGGTTCAACGTGCGCTCCACGCGAGCGGCGACACTGATGCCACCTCCCTCGGGTCGTGCTGCATTCAGTGCCAGGCGGGCCACCAGACGGCCAAGTGAAAGGGAGGCGTCGAGAAGGATTGCCGAGGCATATCCACGGGCGAGCTGCGAAATCACCGCTTCGTAGAGCGGCGGCAAGGCTGGATCGAAGCCAGGGTTGAGCAAGGGCTTTGCACTGTCTACGCCGAGCATGCGTGCCACACGCGTAGTTTGTGGCCCAGCCATATGCACCCAATAGATCGTCCACGGATTCTCGGCACTGGCACCATACATGTGTGACTCGCCAGGCAAAATGGCAATCGCCTGTCCCGGCTGAACTCGCCACCGCGATCCTCCCATCTCCAGCCAGCCCTCTCCTTGCAAGCAGTGAATGAACACCAGTTGCGGCGTTCCTTCCGGTCGCTCAACAAAGTGCCACTGTGCGTTTGGATAGAAGCCCGCATCGCTTGGCAAAAGAGGTAGCAGGGGGTCGTCGTCCAGCCAGTTGGTTACGACCGGCCGAGGCAGGACGACGGAGCGCTGCCCGGGGAAGCCTTCTCGGATATGGATCGCATCATCGCTGTTCATAGGATCACTCGAATCGTTCGCAAAAAACCTCAAGCATGGTCTTTTCGATAATTGGAAGGTGATGAGCCAACAGATTTCTTGAAGGCCTTGGAGAAGTGAAAGGCATCGCAATAGCCCAACTGTTCGGCGATTTCCGAGAGTGTTCGTGTGGTTTCGAGGAGCATCCGGCAGGCTCGGTCCGATCTTAAAACAGCCAGATGGCTAGACGGTGTGCAGCCGGCGAGCCTGGCGAATCGTTTGCGGAAAGCGTCGTAGGGCATGTGCAGCAATTCGGCCGCCACCGGCAAATCCCGCCGATCAGAAAGAATTCTTTCGATAGCGTCGCGCGCGCGGTTTAGCCATAGTCTGTCCTCGTGATGCAGGCTTCCTTTGTTCCTGTAGAGAACAATTTCGGCCAGCAACGCCTGAATCCGGCAGACTGACTCAAGTGTGGTTTGCAATGGGTCCTGCGTTTCGTGGCCTTCTGGAAGGGCCTTCTGAAAGGCCTGAAGCCAATAGTCTACCGGGCTCAGAGTTAGATGCATGGAATCGGGCAGCCAGAGCGAAGCGCCCCAGGCGTCGAAAATGGGGCCGCCAAAAACAAAAAAAACCTCACTCCAGCTACTTTCTGGGTCCGGTCGGTAGCGGTGGGGAATCCCGGGACGGATGAGAAGGCAACTGCCGGGAGCGAGTCTTTCGGGCGGGAGATCCGTTTGCTCGAGAACTCCTTGTCCTTCATAGAGGAACACAAGCGCAAAGCGGTCGAGCACGCGCATGCCGAGGATGGGCGGGTTCTGTCGTCCCTGTGATACACCGGCCAATGACAGCAGCCCTGGGGACGAAGTGTCGTTGTTAACAAACAAGCTAATCATTGCCAAAAAGTACATCAAAAATTCCGGTGTGTCCATTGTTCAAAGGTTTAAGCTGAGTAACATGACGCCATGAACTACACAACGACTGTTCCTGCATGGTGCGATGACGACGAGCTTTTCACGTTTTGCCGTGAAGGCCTGTTCAGCGCGGTTATTGGCGATGTCATGGATCTCATGGGTCGCACGCATCAATTTTTGCCACCCCGGATTCAGCCCTTGCGTGACGACATGGTTCTCGTCGGCCGGGCGATGCCGGTGCTGGAGGCAGATGACCATGGCGGCGAAGGGCCGGGTCGGGTCAACGATTTGTTCAATCGTCCCTTCGGCTTGATGTTGCAGGCGCTGGATGACCTGAAGAAGAACGAGGTTTATGTTTGTACCGGTTCGTCGCCGGATTACGCGCTCTGGGGCGAGTTGATGAGCACGTGTGCGATGAATCGCGGGGCTATCGGTGCCGTGATGGATGGCTACTCGAGGGATACACGCGGCATTCTGGCTCTCGGGTTTCCAGTTTTCTCCTACGGACGCTATGCCCAGGATCAGCGTCCTCGCGGCAAGGTGATCGATTATCGCTGCACCATCCAGATGGGGGCAGTCACCATCAATCCCGGCGACATTCTTTTCGGCGATCTCGACGGCGTTTGCGTAATCCCCCGGGAAATCGAGAAAGAGGTGATCGAGGCGGCATGGGCCAAGGCGCACGGTGAGAAACGCGTCTTTGAAGCGATCAAGGGCGGCATGGGCGCTCAGGCCGCCTGGGATGCGTTCGGGATTCTGTAATCGGTAAACCGATGCGTGCGACGACGATGTGGACGGTCGGATCCCCGCCTGTCCGCTTCCAGATTAAGGGGCAATCAACGTGAAAATTACCGAAGTCAGAGTTTGGCTGGTCGAAGGCGTCAAGTACAACTGGACCATGATCAAGGTCTATACCGATACCGGACATACCGGCGTCGGTGAGGCCACGAACTGGCCTGGTAGTCCGATTATCGAGGCTGCCGCCAAGCATGTCGGTGAGCGCGTCATCGGTCTTGATCCGCTGCGTACCGACTTTATCTGGACCAAACTCTATCGTGATCTGAACTGGATCGGGCC
>JAIFNM010000036.1 GCA_020047725.1 Betaproteobacteria bacterium | reverse complement strand
GACGATGGCGATAATGACTGGCGAAAGTAGCATATTGTTAAGCAAAACCAGAGGACGGATCGGTCCGCCAATTTCGGAACGTCGAAGTTGCGTCATCAGGGCAGTGAAAACAAAGAGCACCTGCCCGAGGTCGGCGGTAGCAAAAGAACTCAATGCACTTTGCCCGAACAAGGCAATAAACAATCCGTAGCCCAACATTCCAGCCTCAAAACCCTGGAAAAGGAATACCGACGAGGGACTGGGCAATCGAACGATCCGGGATGCCACGTGGCCGATCAGTCCCATGACTCCACAGGCAGCGTAGATTCCGAGGGCCAGCAGTCCCAATTTGCCGTCCACATGGACCTGAGAGAAGGCGCTGAAGAGCAGGGCGGGCAGGGCGATGGACGCAATTATCTTTTTTAGGCCCTCGATCATCTCTAAGGAAAAGAAGCCTCTTTTCCCAAGAAGACATCCCAGAGCAATGAGAAAAAAGATAGGCAGAAAGTCGTATGCAAGGGTAATCATCTTGAGACTGGTTGGTTTAGTGGGAACAGGCTTCAGTGTTGTTGATCGATCTTCCCCGGTCAACAACTGTTCGTGTCTCCAAGCTGATACGCACGGCTCAGTTTTAGTCGATCAGACCCAGTCCACGGCCAATGCGTAATCGCCATTTCTCCTCAAGAATCGCTATCGGCCTGTTCCGAACCCGCAAGGCTGGTTACAGTGGAAGATCAATTCTTCCAATTACGTACAGGCGTAAAAGGGCGAGCGCGAGGATTATTGTGCAGGCGTAGCCGGAAAGCAGCAGGCGGGGCAGCCAGTGCAACGGAATAAAACCGACACCACGGACAAAACCTGCACTCATGGCCCAGAAGATCAGCAAGGCCGCCGGATGATCGGCCTTGCCATGAGCATTGGTTGCCATGCTCGGCAGAATGGTCATCAGCACCAGCAGGATGAGAGCAATGCCAAGCGGCAAGAAGGCCATCCCGGGTGCCTTGCTCTTATTGCTGGCGCCTTCCTCCGTACGAGCCGTGGGCGACGGTTCAACGCTCATCTGATGGTTTGCGCATGGCATTAAGACGAGCTTCCTCATTTTCGCCCCAGAGTGCGTTGAGGATAGCGAAAAGCACCGCAAAACCGACGCCAAGAACCCAGGTGAAATACCACATATTGAAACTCCTTTTTGACGTCAAATCGGACTGATCGGACTGCATTGGCTGATGTCGATGGCCAGGCCGGAACCCTGCGCCGAGACAACGAACTCAGTACGCGGCATGTTCATTTTCGCGAATATAGGCGGCGGTGACTTTGCCGGACATTACCTTGTAGGCCCAACTGGTATAGGCGATGATCAGCGGCATGAAGATCACAGTCGCCCACAGCATGATGGAAAGGGTCAGCCGGCTTGAAACGCTGTCCCATACCGTCAGGCTTGAACGCAAGTCGGTTGAGGATGGCATGATGAAGGGGAACAGAGAAACGCCTGCGGTGCCGATTATCCCGATAATCGCCAGTGATGAAGCAACAAAGGCCGCCAGTGTTCGGCCTTTGACGGCGAGCAGCATGGCCAGTAGTGCACCAAGATAGGCCAGTACCGGCAAGGTAATCGTCGCAGGGTACTTGCCGTAATTGGCCAGCCACGCGCCGGGTTGGCGCACCACGGTTTTGGCCAGTGGATTGGGCAGTGCAGCGGGATCAAGCGCCGAGCTGATGACGTAACCATCAATACCCAGCCACAGCCAGAGGCCAGCCACGGAAAACGTGAGCAGCAGCAAGCTCCCGAAAATCAGCATCGCCCGCTGAGTGCGTCGGTAGATATCCCCCACCGTTCGGTGCATCAGGTAGATCGCACCGTGGAAGGTGATCATCGCTGTCGAAACCACTCCGGCAGTCAAGGCAAAGGGATTAAGTAGTGCCCAGAAACTGCCGGTGTAGGTCGACACCAGATGATCGTCGAACTGAAAAGGGACACCAAGCAGCAGATTACCGAAGGCCACCCAGTCCCAGGTCTTGCGCCAAGTGGCGTTGTTGATTTTGCTGCGGTAGTCGAACCCGACCGGACGGAAAAAGAGAGCCCATAGCACGATCAACATGGCCCAGTAGAAACCGGAAAATGCGGTGGCGTAAACCAGTGGCCAAGCGGCAAAAATGGCGCCGCCACCGGTAATGAACCAGACCTGGTTTCCATCCCAGTGCGGCCCGACGGTATTGATAACGACACGGCGCTCCACGTCATCTTTGCCGACGAAGGGCAGCAATGTGCCAACACCCATGTCGTGCCCGTCCATGATGGCGAAGCCGACCAGCAGCACACCGACCAGCAGCCACCAGATGAATTTTAAAGTCGAATAATCAAGCATTGTGTTCTCCTAGGATGCGGCTCAGGCGTGGGCTAGCTGGCCCGCTTCATTTGCGTAACGGCCAGTACCCAGACTACCGGGACCCAGTTTGGCGAACTTGATCATCAGGTACATCTCGACGATGAGCAGTACGGTGTAGAAACCGATGAAACCCGCCAGCGAACCATACAAACTGTTGACGCTGAGGGTCGATACCGAGAGATGCGTCGGCAATACGCCGTAGATCGTCCAGGGCTGGCGGCCGTACTCGGCAACGAACCAGCCCAGTTCACAGCCTAGCCAGGGCGCAGGCAAAGCATACAGAGCCGACTTGAGCAGCCAGCGTTTGCTGGCAAAGTTGCCCTTGACCGAAAACAAGAGAGCAAAACCAAAAATCATCAGCATCAGGAAGCCGAGTCCGACCATCAGGCGGAAGGACCAGAACATTGGGGCGACACGTGGCACGGTGTCGTTGACCGCTTTCTCGATGATCTCGGGAGTCACTTGATCGAAGGAAGTGACATACTTCTTGAGCAATAATCCGAAGCCGAGGTCGGCTTTGATTTCATCGAATGCTTTCTTTAGCAGCGGATCGTCCGGGCTTTTTCGCAGCGCATCAAGCGCGGTGACCGCCCCCATGCCGGAAATGATGCGTTCACGGTTCTTCTCCTTAATCTCCTTGATGCCAGGTATCTGCTTGCTCAGCGAACGTGTGCCGATGATGCCCATGACCCAGGGAATTTCAATGGCGAAGTCGTTCTTCATCTCGGCTTCGTTGGGTATGGCGATCAGATTGAACGGTGCCGGGGCGGGTTCGGTTTCCCACATCGCCTCCATTGCAGCGAGTTTGGTCTGCTGCGCTTCGCCGACGGTATAGCCGGATTCATCACCGAGTACGATAACTGAACAGATTGACGCAAAGCCGAAAGCCGCCGCAATGCGAAAACTCTTCTTGGCGAATTCGACATCACGCCCCTTGAGCAGGTACCAGGCGGAGATCGAAAGCACAAACATTGCACCCGTCGTATAACCGGCAGAAACGGTATGCACGAACTTGGCCTGAGCGTCAGGATTGAAGATGACAGTCCAGAAGTCGACCATTTCCATGCGCATCGTGACGTAGCTAAACTCGGCTCCAACCGGATTTTGCATCCATCCGTTGGCAATTAGAATCCAAAGTGCCGAAAGGTTGGTGCCGACGGCCATCAGAATGGTCACCAGCAAATGCTGTTGGCGCGACAGGCGATTCCAGCCAAAGAAGAAAAGGCCGATGAAGGTCGATTCCAGAAAGAAGGCCATCAGACCTTCGATGGCCAGCGGCGCGCCGAAGACATCGCCGACGTAGTGCGAGTAGTAGGCCCAGTTGGTGCCGAACTGGAATTCCAGGGTGATACCAGTGGTGACGCCTAATGCGAAATTGATCCCGTACAACTTGCCCCAGAAGCGGGTCATGTCCTTGTAGATGGTTTTGCCGGTCATTACATAAACCGATTCCATGATCACCAGAATCCAGGTCATGCCGATTGTCAGTGGCACGAACAGGAAATGGTACAGCGCCGTGACGGCAAACTGTAAGCGCGAGAGATCGACGAGGTGCTCACTGATCATGGGGGTTTCCTTGCAGGGTCGGGTTTAGGGTTGGCAGTGCAGGGGCGCCGAGATGCTGGGCGGTAGTCGTGGTGTCGACTGGAACCCGCACATCACGCACGAACCACCACCACAAGGCGGTGATGGCCAGAATCTTGACGATCAGGATGACGCCTATTTCCTTCCGCAAGCGTCGATCACGCAGATCCATGGCGGGTCCAATGATTTTAATATAAGAGTTTCCTTATCAATATTCATGCCAGTCGTTGGCGTCTAATTAAACTAATACAAAACAACAGGATATCCATTCATGCCCTACGCCAAAGGTGTTTGTCTTGACCAAGTCTTGTCGTAATGGCAGTATTTGGCAGGCAAATTGGCATAACTACTGGCGTAAAATGGCAGTCGAATCGAAATCCTTGGCAGAGCTTGTATCCTTCCTGGAGACTTTTCCAGAGCCACATATCCTGTGTGATCGCAACTATCGGATCATTGCGGCGAACGAAGCCTATCGGGCCAACTGGGTCGATCAGGTGGAGGTAGTTGGCCGCACGTGCTTTGAGGTATCGCACCGCTACAGTGTGCCCTGTGACCAGGCTGGCGAGTCATGTCCTTTGCTGCGTAGCCTGCAATCCGGTCAGCGCGAACGTGTTTTGCATCTTCATTACACCTCGCGCGGTGAAACCTTCGAAAATATCGAGTTGTCACCGATCCGCGATAAAGGCGGTGAGGTTGCTTATTACATAGAAAAGCTGGAACCCTTGCCGGTAGCACGGAGTCTTGCCCAAATCCAGGGGTTGATCGGGCGCTCCCCCGCCTTTATCAGCATGATGGAACTGGTTGCTCGCGTGGCGCCGGCAGAAGCCGCCGTTCTACTGCAGGGTGAGTCTGGAACTGGCAAGGAAGTCGTCGCTAATGCCATTCATCAGCTAAGCCGGCGCGCCAATCAACCGTTCGTTGCAGTCGACTGCTCCGGTTTGCCGGAAACCTTATTCGAGAGCGAGTTGTTTGGCCACGAACGGGGGGCGTTCACCGGCGCCACCGCTCGCAAGACGGGGCTGGTAGAAGCCGCCTCCGGTGGAACGCTGTTTATCGACGAGTTGGGGGACATTCCGTTAAGTATTCAGGTCAAGTTATTGCGTCTATTGGAAACCGGCACCTATCGTCGCGTGGGCTCAACGGAATTGCGCAAAGCTGAGGTCCGAATTGTCTCTGCGACGCATCGTCCGTTGGCTGAGATGGTGGCTAACGGTCTTTTCCGGCAGGATCTTTTTTATCGACTGAACATCTTCCCCATTTTTCTGCCGCCCCTTCGAGAGCGTGGCGAGGACATCCTCCTGCTCGCCAATGTCCTGCTTAACCGGCTTTCTAGCGGTCGATCCTTGAAACTTTCTTTGGAGGCGGCTGACTGGCTTTGTCGGTATCAATATCCCGGCAACGTGCGCGAGTTACGCAACCTTCTTGAACGAGCCTGCCTGCTTTGCGACGGTGATGAAATCCGCCTGCAGCACCTCCCGGCTGAACTGATAAATGAAATCAAACCGTACCGCGATGTGCACGAAAATCATCCTCCGGAGAAAGGTAATGCCAGAAGATTGAATCTGACTACCCTCGAGAAGGTCGACCGCGATTTCGCCGGCAACCGGAAAGCGCTCGCTGACCATCTCGGCATATCGGAACGGACGCTCTACCGACGGCTAAAAGCGCTGGCGAATGGAAAGAAATGACGGATCAGCTGCGATGAAACTAGCCGGATAGCGAGTTCATCAGGCGCAGATTTTCTGATCGTTGCCTGTCAGTCCCGTCGTTCGATCAACGTGGTGTCATCCTCAGTGGGGCGGCTATTGCCGTCGATTCGGCTGATTTTGGCGGTGCCAATACGTCGGCTTGATTTTGCGCTCGGTTTCTCGAGCAGCATTTCAGGTCTACGACCGTTGACCGACTCGTTTCGGCCGTTGGTGGCTGAGAAGCTCAATGACCGCAGTGGCCGAGAAAGGGACCGATAGCCCACAGACGCGACAGGCAGCATGATGATCATTAAGCGGCCGTTTTAGTCAAAATTGCCATTAGTCAATTGTGTATGTGCCCCGCGTTATCCCGACTTTGACTCCGTATTACATGATGCTCCAGGGCAATCGGATCTAAACGGGAATCAAGCGCGGCAAGACACGGGCGGTCCTGGTCGGCCAGAATCGAGCATTGGCGATTGCAGTCGAGGGAAAGCCGAAAGCGCGGCGCAGATCGAAGCTGAAGGAACGACTGAGATCGCGGGACGACTGAGCGGGGAGGGCCGGGTGACGACACAGGCGCCGCCCGCTCATCGCTTTCGTCAGTTCACCCCGACGAGACCAACGCCAGCGCACCAATCTGCAGATTGGCGTAGCGGAGTTCCTGCCCGTCGGTGATTTTCTTGCGGATACTCAGACCCGGCAAGGCTTGCCTTGCGCGTATCCAAAAGGTCGCTACGGCCAAGGCATCCACCGATTGAACGTCACACCACTGGCAATACCCCTGATAAATAGTGTCTTTCCAGATGGCCGACCCCGCCACAACCCGAACACGACGATCGTCCACCCACGCATGAACGCTTGACGAACCCGATGGGGTTTGGGTCAGCAGCGACTGCACGCCTGCCGGGCGATCCGCAAAACCGCCGCGTCCAAGCAAGCGTTCAAGCCCATCCAACGCCCAGTTCAGAACGCCGGAAAGCTCAGAGGCAATCACGGTTTCCGATACATCCTGACTCTCCAAAAAAGCGACCACATCCCACTGTCGCCAGTAAGCCGCGCTGGGATCGGAAAGGCTAGGGATGCTCTCACTCAAGACCATCCATTTTCCCGCGACGGCGAGTGCCGACGGCGCAGAAAAGCGCGAATTCAGGCTCACTGACTTGTTGGTCAGCGCATCCCGCACAGCCTTCGAAATCCCGGTGGTGTTCTTGGGGGAAGGATAACCCTCGGCATCAACCAGCAGGGCAGAGAGGCGAAGCGGCTCCAGGGTCTCCGGGGTCGACATGACCGCCTCGCTCGAGAAGACCCGCATAATCTTGCCCAGCGGTCCCGCTCCCCGGCCCAGCCAAAGTTGATGCACCCCGAAACTTTCGGAGAGGAGCAATGAACCAATGAACTCCTGCACGCGGTCCCGCACCGCCGAATCCGGCAACGCCGCCCTCAGGTGGTGCTCGAACCGGGGTGCTACCGCCTCGGGTATAAAGTCGCAACTCAGCGCGTAGTGGAGATACATTTCCCGCACGGCAGGAACCAATGTCCTTCCCTCGAGCCGTAGATAGCCATTGGCACAGGGGATGACTTTTTCTGAGGTCCGCTCGCGCATCGGGTGGGCGTCCATCAGATGCAATTTAGCTGCCTGGACAGCGATCCTGGCATGCCTGACGGTCGCCAGGTGCGGCGCGGTTTGCGTCTCAAAGATCTCACGCAACTTCGCGTAGGCCATCGCCTCCGCTTCAAGTTCGGGCAGCTTTCGCCAATGCGTACCGCCGATCCAGTGGTACAACGATGTCCCATCGGAGGCCACGGATCCATCCCTCGCCCAGATTTGCGCGACTTCATAATCCACAAACCGGGGGGCTGATTCGCCGTTTCTATCCAGGACCAGCATGGCGCTCTCGTTCCAACTCGTGATCAAACCAAACAGTATGACGGGAGGCGCGCCAAGTAAAGGTTTGCAGTCCGCATTGCCCGTCGGACCGGTCGATTTTCCTGTTAACCGCTATAAACAATCGACATGGACCGGTCATAGGACCTGTCGCTAAGCTTGTCTGTCTGGTCTGGCTTGTCTGGCCGGGCTGATGAAGCGCCTGACAGTTTTCGTGAGATCTTGGGACAACTTTATGGATCGATTTTGCTATGGACAGTGTGTCATGGCAATTTACGACCATTTCGATGAAACAATCCGCCATAAATCATGGAAGGATCGTGACGATGGGTGTTTAACCTGAGCACGGGTTGAGTCGGCGGGTGGAGGGTGGTTCGCGTTCACACCGTTGGTTGCCGGACCGCTTATCGGTGTCGGCAACATGGGCGTGCCGTCAAGTGTGGGTGTGCAAGATTGGTACTCAAGTGGCGTTGAGCGGTGGAAAAAGGAGAGATAAGGAGATGAGCAAGCCATGTGCTGCGCTACCGCGCAGCACTACTTGGCAAGGGGGCTTTGCCCCCGTTGCATCCCCCGTAAAGATAAGTGCCCATAGTGACGTTAGAAAGTCCAATTTCTCGTCGGCCAACTGTTGTATGTACGCAACGCGACAGTTTCTCGGCCTATTACAAAGGGATATCGATAGAAAGAACAACGCAACCATTGACATGGGCCAATTGTATTTATTGACACGTTCCAATTGTTTGGAAAGCAGTCATATCAAGCTTTCTGGCGTGTGATCGATCGTGTTCTACTTGGGTCATCGAATTGTGATTGGCACCAATATGGATACGATAAAAAAGAAATTGTCGAAGAAGTCAGGCTCTGAAATGCGACAGCGAAAGCATTGTCTTCACTGTCGTCTCCTTCCAGATGAAAAGGCCACAATCAACACTCGTGCATCAGAACTTGGCATCAGTGCCTCTCAGTATTTGCGCGAGGCAGCTCTCGGTATGCCACATCGCCCACCCAAGAGGCGCCTTCCTACTTTCGCCGAGAAGTCTCTAGCGCAGGTTCTCGGTCAACTCGGCCGAGTTGGAAACAATCTCAATCAGTTGACCCAGATAAGCCATATCGCAGGCCAGGTGCCTGACTCGCTACGGCTTAACGCACTCCTTCACGAACTCAGAGCGGTGATGTCCTCAGTCGTCGAGGTGCTCGAATGATCATCAAGGGAAAATCGATTTCAAGCTATTACAAACATGGGCACCATCTCCTCAAGGTCAAGAAAGATGGCGATGCAATGACCTCAGACTGGAACGATTCTGTCGAGATCGTTTGCACCTACAATCTCTTTCTTGGTGCGACTGTAACGGACGGATTAAGGGAAATGGCTGGCGTGGCAGCGGGATCGAAATGTCAGAAGTTTCTCTATGCTTCTTCGCTCTCGCCGGATGGTCCTGGTGGACGAGAACTGACGGCAGAAGAGGCCATTCACTGCGCATCGACTACGTTGAATGAGCTTGGTTTTGGCGATAACCACCAGTGGTTATTGATGCGACACCAGAAAGCGGGACGATCGCATTTTCACATCTGTGCGAATCGCGTCGATCCGGTCAGCTTGCGCGCCGTCAATCTCGGCTGGAATTATCCAAAACATGAAAAAATAGCGCGCGAGTTGGAGCAAGAGCTTCAATTAAAGCCAGTCAGAGGTGTATTTACAGGACGCAAAAAGAACGCTGCCGGGAAGTTCATCGACGAACGACCTGTCGCCTATATGTCTACAGCGGAGGCTCAGCAAGCGATTCGAACGGGAATCAGTGTTGATCAAGTCATCACCGACGTTGGCAATGCGTGGGCATTTAGCATGTCGTGGTTCGAATTTATACAGGCCATCCAGGCGCACGGGTATACCGCAGCGCGCGGTGATCGTCGTTGTATTGTGGTTGTTGATCGTATGGGTGGCGTGCATAGCCTAGCGAAGCGTTTGGGCATCAAAACGGGGGAACTCAAAGGCCGGTTTTCCGATCTGGATAGCGCAGCGCTACCGAGTGTTGATGACGTGCGTTCGCATAGAAGACAAACCGACGATACGGCAAAGGTAATTGAAGATACATCGGTCGACAACGGAATTGAGCCAGAAAGAAATACACCGCGCTTGCCAGGAGGTTTTCTATGATCTCAAGTCGATGAAGAAATATCACCGCTTAAGAAGTCCCGCAAAGACTGTCCAAGCTTCAGACCTTGGGCGGAGAGTAAATGATTGAATCAGACATACACTGGCCTCGCAATGAAAGGGCTGCAAGTCATCATGATATTTCATGCTACGCGCCACCGCAGGGCTTCCAGCGAGGAAGGCTAGGTCGTTAACTTGTGGCAGAAACTCGAATGCCGGTAGTTGCATTGCCACACAGAACCGCTGGGCAAGCCAGATTCGGCAACTACTCATGAATCGCCTCAGCTGTCGTCATCGACTAGGTGCGGTCGCCCCGGGATGTGTTCAACCAATTGCTCGATGCGACAACCAAAATAGGAACAAAGCCGGTCCAACACGTCAGCCGTTGGGTTATATCCGCGATGATTGCTGAGCTTTGAGAGTGTCATGCGGTGAATGCCTGTGGCATTGGCTACTTCGACCATCGTGACAACTCGCCCTTCACGAAATTCTTTTTCCGCGAGTAATTCCTTGAGTCGAAACCTTAACATGGCGCCATCCGATTACAGGTGAAGCATAAATATATCAGAATAACTTGACAGGCTGCGTTATATGTGCATAATGGGCATACGGTGAAGCATTTGAGCATCATCGTAAGTTCAATTCAAT
>JAIFNM010000082.1 GCA_020047725.1 Betaproteobacteria bacterium | reverse complement strand
GAAAACAAAGGTGCAAAAAAATGTTCGTCGGATACGCTCGGGTTTCAACAAACGACCAGAACTTAACACTCCAACTCGACGCTCTTAAACAAGCTGGTTGTGAAAAGATATTTGAGGACAAGGCTAGTGGGTCGCGCGCGAACCGCCCAGGCCTGGAAGCCGCATTGGAGTTCATGCGCGAAGGGGATACGCTCACTGTTTGGAAGCTAGATCGACTTGGGCGATCTATGAAAGGCCTGGTGGATCTCTGTGCACTCTTAGAAGGAAAAAAGCAGAACTTCAAAAGTCTGACTGATGGAATTGACACAGGAACGACGACAGGACGGTTTCTATACAACGTAATGGCCTCGTTTGCACAGATGGAGCGTGAGTTGATTGTGGAACGCACACACGCCGGCCTAGATGCTGCGAAGAGACAAGGGCGTGTTGGTGGTAGACCGCGCACAATGACGCCTAGTAAGCTTGCATCAGCGAAAAAACTGCTTGAGTCAGGAACACCGCCAAAAGACGTAGCGAAGAACCTCGGAGTTTCGGTGCCAACCCTCTATCGTTGGCTACCTGCCAAAAGATAATAAAAATGCCACTCACAGACCTTGCTCGCCAGATATTACAGCTCCAGTTTGAAATGCTCGCGCGTGGCGAAAAGCCAATTGTTGTCACGATTGGCTATTTGACTGATGAACAACACGCAACGATCAATGAGCATCGACTACGGCAGGGTTTGCCAGTGCTGGAAAGTCCGGAAGTTGTATTTCTAGGCCGTCACTTATTTCGTAGCCGTGCCATTACAGACGGCTACACGATTGCCGACATTCTTGACCAGATCGAAAGCGCGATGTCCGAGACATCGATGGTGATTGCTACCCATAAGATGACCGCATTGAAAAACACGACGCCGCGTGCTGACTGTTACGGCAACCATGTCTGCGACGAGGCTGTGTTTGAGCTGACTCAACGCCGGCCCAAAGCAGAACTGTTTTCTGTCATCCCCAAGGGCGACAAAAACAAACCTCCGAGACCATAAAAGCGAAAGGGCCGCCCTTACGGGAAGCCCTTTTGGAAGTAATCCTGGGTAACGAAAATCAGATCCAGCGCCCTTACTTCTGTACAAATAATAGCACACCAAGATTTTAATTGTGCAAGTTTTTAGCGTGAGTCAATAGTAAAAGACCATGGAGTAACAAGGGATTTCGCATAGCTAAGTGTAACGGCTCGCATTTGAAACCGCCCGTGCTCGCATTCGAGGGGATTTCCTGCTCAAATTAACTGCAAATAGAACGGTGTTCGTGCTCACGCTATCTGCAAATGAGCTTGCATTCAACCGCGCCGGCTTGCATTTCATCGCGGCGTGCTCACAATAAATGCAAATGACGGAAATCGTCTCGATAGGGTCTAGGTGCTTAGGCGGAAGTGCCTCAAAAATGCAATTTCCACTCTATTGAAGCCCAGTAACTGTCTCAACTCCTGCGGCGCGTTTGGGTATACCGATACAATACAATTCACCGTGCGGCAGTTGTCCGCACCCGGCCATGAGCCGACCTACGTGAATCCTAGAGAACAGCCATTCTGACGACTGCTCTACTCCAAAACCTGCCCGACGATTTATGCGAGCAACTCGGCCAGAACGAACATTGGGGTTGTGCGCTACCAACGGCAGCAATGGGTTCTATAACAGAAAGCGACAGCATTCGACTCTTGGCTACATGTCGCCAGTTCAATTCTTGGAGAAGGATCAATGCACAATCTCAGGAGAGACTGATATCATGAACCCCGCCCCTTGGCAGACGAAAAGCCGAGGGAAGCTCATTGCACGTTGTACAAAAGGAGACACAAATGAAGCTTTCGGATAAATCGTGGTCCCCGTACGTTGCCGGTGTATTGATTGGTCTGCTCCAGATTCCGGCTTTTCTACTCATAAACACTGCACTAGGCGCGTCCTCCTCGTATGTGACCGTGTCGGGCACAATAGCCAGCTTTTTCGATCCGGGCATCGCGCAAATTGATTATGTGGCCAAGCATCTTTCAGGTGCGAAGAACTGGTGGCAGGTTGCGACTGTCATCGGCATCGCCATCGGTGCTTATATCTCTGCCCGTCTGTCGGGAACAGTACG
This sequence comes from Betaproteobacteria bacterium, assembly GCA_020047725.1. GTDB lineage: Bacteria > Pseudomonadota > Gammaproteobacteria > Burkholderiales > Rhodocyclaceae > Propionivibrio. The sequence goes on along the minus strand of JAIFNM010000082.1, from coordinate 6,262 downwards.
TGGGAAGGTATCGCCCGTCTGGAAGAAAGCACTTGGCACCTCCTCGTTTTCGGTGCGCCTGCTGCTGGCCTTTGTTAGCGGTTTCCTGCTGCTGCTTGGTGCACGTCTGGCCGACGGCTGCACCAGTGGTCACGGCATTTCTGGCATGGCGCAATTGGCAATCAGTTCGTTCGTCTCCGTCGCTTGCATGTTTGCAGGCGGTATGATCGTTGCGTTGTTTCTTCGCAAATTCTGAGGAGAATAGTCATGTCCGTATTAACCGCAATCTTCATTGGTGTATTGATGGGCATCGTGTTTGGCTTTGTCCTGGAAAAGTCACGCGTCTTCGAACCTGGCATGATCGTCGGCCAGATGCAGATGCGCAATTTCATCATGCTGAAGGTGTTTCTGACCGCCGTAGTTACCGGTCTGATCATCATCGGAATCATGCATGGGTTTTTTGGCGGTAAGCTCTATCCAAAATCCCTGCTCTATGGTGCCAACATTTTCGGCGGCCTGATTCTCGGTGCCGGTATCACATTGGCAGGCGCTTGCCCTGGCACCGTGTTCGCGCAAATCGGTGCCGGCTATAAGGATTCCTGGTTGATCCTAATTGGCGGACTGGCTGGGGCGCTAACATTTAGTTACCTAGAACCGACGTTGAAGCCGATACTGCTTTCCGGTGGGCCAGGCAAGTTGACGCTAGATACGCTGCTCGGAGTTCCCTTCTGGATGCTGGCGTTCGGGTTTGCCATCGCCCTGATTGCCTTGCTCTTCGCAATGGAGAAGTGGCGCCCATGGCGCAACGATATGGGTCAGAATTGCGATGGGGTCAAATAAGCTGACTGTCCATAATTTAGGTACCTCCTTTTGCTGTCCATTCTGCTTAGGGGGGGAATGATGAACCTGGAGATATTGCTTTTGCCGCTCTACCGGTGTACGCCGATATTTGTTGCTAAGCCGTCGGCGTACCGAAAGGATGTGTTGAGCGCCCTGTAGTAAGTGCTGGTGAAGGTTCTTACGGAGTCGGCGTGGATGGCTCCGGTAAAAACCAGCCCGGAGCAGCCAAGAATACTGGCACAGCGACTGGGCGCGGAGGTGATAATAAGCTGAGTGGCCATCCTCCTATACCTATAGGCATAGGCAATTTTGATCCATCCTACGCGGACGCCGCAGCACCTGGGGGGAAATAGCGGGGTAAGAACAACCCCCTACTGAATTGCCATAGTCATGAGCTTGTATCAGGCCAAATTTAAATGTAAGAAGTAAATACTGGCTGTTAACCGACCCTGCTATGCGTGTCGAGCAGACGACCGTTAACCTGCCCATTGCTGCCGTTGGTAGCGCACAATCCCAATGACCGCTCAAGCCGACGACTTGCCCGTGGCCTCACGGCAGGGGATGTCCGCTCCATTTTGGAACCTGCCGCTGAGGTCTTCGACGGTTGGATGACCGCTGAGGGTCGCTATGTAAAGCTTTACATAGCGACCCTTTGCCGTCATTCAGCTTTCTCCATAGCTGCCGTTCGGCTAGACTCGTCTTGTGTGAAACGGAACTCCACAAAGCTGCCGTTGGTGGCCTCACACTCCCGGCCATCAGCAGTCATACGATAATCTTCAGCTAAGTGCCTGTCCGCATATAACTTGAACAATACGGTCTTCGCAGCTATGCTTCGGAGATGGATACTCAGACAGAAGCTGCGGTACGGAACAAACTCGATTTACTCGCCCCTTTGTTTGATGAACAAACGCGGCGGCTATGGGCGGCGGCCGAAGCCCAAGTGTTGGGACGTAGCGGGGTGTCGCTTGTGGCCCGAGCGACGGGATTATCACGTACGACAATTCATCAAGGGCTAAAAGATCTCGTCGAGTTGCACGAGACGAAAGCGCAGGTGAGGACGAAACGAATTCGCGCGGAGGGCGGAGGGCGCAAGCCCATTGATGCGTATGACCCGACGTTGCGGCGGGATCTTGAATTGTTGGTGGCCCCGCTGACGCGAGGCGATCCCGAGTCCCCGCTGCGTTGGACGTGTAAAAGCACCCGGCAACTCGCGGCAGCACTGGTCGATCAAGGTCACGTAGTAGGAAGGCAAAAGGTTGCCGACTTGCTTGCTGAGTTGGGGTACAGCTTACAAGCGAATCGCAAGACCAAAGAAGGCTCGGCAGATCACCCGGATCGAGACCAGCAATTCAATTACATCAATGATCAGGCTATCGCATTTCAGCAACGAAGACAGCCCGTCATTTCGGTGGACACAAAAAAGAAAGAGTTGGTGGGTGAGTTCAAAAATGGAGGCCAGGAATGGCAGCCGAAGGGCGATCCTGAACTCGTGCAAGGGCATGATTTCCCCGATCCAAAGCTGGGTAAGGCCAATCCCTATGGGGTGTACGATCAACAGGCCAACGTAGGCTGGGTGAGCGTCGGTACGGACCACGACACGTCAGAATTTGCTGTGGAAAGCATTCGCCGCTGGTGGAACAAAATGGGGCGACTGCGCTATCCCGACGCCACGGAACTCATGATCACTGCCGACGGCGGAGGAAGTAACGGCTATCGGGTTCGCCTGTGGAAAGTGGCCCTGCAAAAATTTGCCAACGAGAGCGGGTTGCATATCTCCGTCTGTCACTTCCCGCCAGGCACGAGCAAATGGAATAAGATTGAGCATCGCATGTTCAGTCACATCAGTATGAACTGGCGTGGAAAGCCACTGATCAGCCATGAGGTCATCGTCAATCTCATCGGAAACACGACCACTCAAGGCGGCTTGACCATCAATGCCGAATTGGATACCAACATCTATCCAAAAGGCATTCGAATAAGTGATGATGAACTGGAAGCGGTTAACCTGACAAAGGCCAAATTTCACGGCGAATGGAACTACATCATCGCTGAAAATTGTTCAGGTTGATTCTGGACGGGCCCCAAGTACCGCCGCCAGAATCGCGACTAGCAAGTAGCTTTCACCGTAGGCGGCGTTGGCCGAGTCAAACCGAGCCATCATGATTACCCCCGCGATGGCTGACAACAGTGCGGAAAGCAGATACACCCACATCAGGCTGCGACGGGTGTCGATACCGGAAAATTGTGTTGCACGTTCGTTTGACCCAATCATTGCAATGGCACTACCAAGCGGTGTGTGTTTGATAAAAATGCTTAGTGGAATGACCACGAGGAAAAACACGATCAATGCAACCGGAACGCCAAAGACGCTCCCATGGCCAATGAAAACAATGGGCTCTGGAAAGCCAGAAATGACGTCACCGTGACTGAAACCAATGGATAGTCCCTTGACTGCAGTCATCGTACCAAGGGTGGCGAGCATCGGAGGAACGCGCAGGTAGGCAACCATAAATCCATTGGTTAAGCCGACGATAGCGGCCATAATCAGACCTACCATCAATGCGCCAACTTGAAAAAGTGCCCAGGCAATCCCGTGAGTCTCTGGCAACCAAGACGCAAACATATAGGCCATGGTGAGCGCACAAAAGTTGGCCGTGGCGATAATTGACAAGTCAATCCCACCGGACAACATCGGAATCATCATGGCCAGTGCCAGAAATCCCAACTCGGGTAGCTGAAAAGCCATCGACCTCAGGCCGGCTGTTCCGAACAGTTTGTCACCTTCCATAAAGCCAAGAATGACGATCATCAATCCGAGCATGATAAGAAGGCGTAGGTTCGTCGATCCAATCCTGTTGCGAAGTTTCGCCACTAGGCTACCGCTCGTCTTGTTCATGCTGCAACTCCCTGTCCAGCCAGCTTATGGCGCTTTTTGCTCTCCATGGCCATCATAACAACTGCGGCGATGATGACGAGTCCGGTGTTGAAGAGCGACCAGTACGAGGAAACACCAAGCAAAATCAAACCATTTTGAAGAATGGCAATCAGGGCAATGCCGAGTATCGTTCCCATCACCGTACCCGATCCGCCATTGAGACTGGCTCCACCGATGACAACTGCCGCAACAACATCCAACTCGCGCCCGACCAATGCCGTTGGCGATACTGATTGAACAAGTTGAGCCTGAACCAGAGAGGCGACACCTGCCAACGCGCCCATATAGCCATAGACAAGCAGATTGAGTCGGACCACATTGAAACCAACCCGCTGCGCGGCATCCGGGTTGCCACCAAACGCATATATCTGGCGTCCAATGTTGCTGCGGTTAAGCAGCAACCAGGTCAGCAGGAATGCTACGAAGAGCGCAATAATCTGGAAGTTAATGGCCAGCGACGCACCCTGTGAGTCGGTGTGGAATGCAAATTCGATTCCTGCATTGAACCAGTCAGGCAGGGAAAATATGTCCGCGCCTCGTGTCACGGTGAGCAGTATTCCGTAGAAGACGTTCAGCGTCGCAATAGTGACGATGAGTGCCGAGGTGCGCAGGGAATTCATGAGCACACCGTTGATGAGGCCGAGTAGGATGCCGAGACCGACGGAGATCGCGAACACCCCAGTCCAGCCTATGCCCAAGTGGTTAGCCACAGTTAATGCTGAATATTGTGCAATTGACGCTGTAGCAGCGAATGACAGGTCAATACCCCCTGTAATAATTACAACAAGCAGTCCTGACGCCATGATTCCAATGAATGCGGTCGAGCTAAGAACATCAACCAAGTTTTGCAAGGAGGCGAATTCTGGGGTAATAAAAGATAGCAGCCCGGCCATTAGTATGACTACTAACAATAGCCGGAATTCATGTGTGCGCTTGAAGCGCTTGATTACCTCATGCATTGACTGCCTCTTTCAGTTCTTCTTCCGAGCAACGCCCAGGTACAAATTCACCACTCAATCGACCCGAGCGCATCACCAACACGCGGTGGCTGTGGTAGTAAACTTCGGGGATTTCATCAGAAATCATGATGACTGCAATCCCCCGCGCCGCAAGATTTCTTACGACCTCATAGATACCATCCTTGGCGCTGATATCAACACCGACGGTTGGGCTATCGAGAATAAGGAGTTTGGGGTTTGTTGCTAACCACTTTGCGAGTACAACGCGTTGTTGATTGCCGCCCGATAGGGTCTTGACCTTGTTTTCAGGATTCCCTGCCTTGATTGTCAATTCGTCGATCCCATGGCGGACGGTCGCACTGAACAAATCTGTACGTATCAGACCGGCCTTGTTGACAAGTTTCTCAATCACCGACATCGTGATATTTGAGGCAATGGACTGTTCCAGCACGAGTCCGAGCGATAGCCTGTCTTCTGAAAGATAGGCAATTCCGAGATCAATGGCATCGCGGTTTGAGCGCATTTTCGCGATCTGCCCATTCACCAGAATTTCCCCGCGATCCGGGGGCGCCATCCCAAAAAGTGACAGTGCTAGTTCCGTACGTCCCGAGCCCAATAGCCCTGTAATACCAAGGATCTCGCCACGACGAACGTCGAAGTGGATATCCTCGTAATCACCGTCTCGTGAAAGCCCGCGGACGTCAATGACTGTTTCGGTGTCGGGGCGATCCTGCGCTACACACTCGTAATTGAATTCCTTACCGGTCATCAGCGTCGCGAGCTTGCGATCAGACATCTCTTTTGCGTCATAGGTGCCCAGCTTCACGCCGTCGCGCATGACTGTCACGCGATCAGCGATTTCAAGTACTTCATCAAGGCGATGGCTGACAAATACAATCGTGATCCCTCTCCTTTTGAGCTCGAGCGTGAGAGAGAGAAGCGCGTCGACTTCATGCCGAGTCAGGGACGAGGTTGGCTCGTCCATAATTACCAGGCGCGCATCGGCAGCCATCGCCCGACAAATTGCAACGAGCTGGCGCTGCGCAATGGAAATGTCGGCTACTTTGTCATCTGGTCTCAGGGAGACACCGATCAGCTTCATCGCATCGTCGGCAACGCGTGCAATCTTTCGCCAATCAACTGGCTTGACGCCGCCTGCATGCAAGCCGATCGAGATATTCTCGGCAACCGTCAAGTTTGGAAATAAGGAGAGGTCCTGATAGATCACCTGCACACCGAGGCGAGTGCTTTCGACTGGAGTCAGATGAGATACCCGTTGACCATCGATTGATATATGGCCGCCAGGTTCCGGTTGGTGAACGCCCGATATGACCTTGATGAGCGTGGATTTTCCACATCCATTCTGTCCACACAGGCAATGCACCTCACCTTTTTCAAGCGCTAGGCTAACGTCATTAAGCGCATGAACGCCGCCAAACACTTTCGAGATACCATCAAGTTGCAAAAAGACTGACACTGCTACCCCTCATTCAGTACCGTAAAGGTCACGAGAAGGGAGCTTGGCTCCGCAGAGCCAAGCTCCCATTGA
>JAIFNM010000198.1 GCA_020047725.1 Betaproteobacteria bacterium | reverse complement strand
CAAACTGACAGACTTTTGCCCGCTCTATTCGGCCGACGGCGGGAACTCGGTTGTTTCGCAGTACGACAAGGACGACGTCGAAAAAGTCGGCCTGGTTAAGTTCGACTTCCTTGGCCTGCGCAACCTGACGATCATCAAGCTCGCCGTTGATTACGTTGAGAAACTCACCGGCAAGCGCCCCGATCTCGACGCGCTGACCTTCGACGACCCCAAGGCCTACCAGATTCTCAAGGACGCCAATACCACGGCGATCTTCCAGGTCGAATCGGAGGGTATGAAAAAGCTTCTCAAGAAGCTGGCCCCTGACCGCTTCGAGGACATCATCGCTGTGCTCGCGCTGTATCGCCCGGGGCCGCTCGGTTCAGGGATGGTCGACGACTTCATCCTGCGCAAAAAAGGCCAGCAAAAGATCGACTACTTCCACCCGGATCTGACCGGTTGCCTGTCGCCGACCTACGGCGTGATCGTGTATCAGGAACAGGTGATGCAGATCTCGCAGATCATCGGCGGCTATACGCTTGGCGGCGCCGACATGCTGCGCCGCGCGATGGGCAAGAAAAAAGCCGAGGAGATGGACAAACATCGCGCGACCATCGCCGAGGGCGCCGCGAAGAAAGGTTACGACCCGGCGCTGGCCACGCAGCTGTTTGACCTGATGACCAAGTTTGCCGAGTACGGCTTCAACAAGTCGCACACGGCGGCCTATGCCGTCGTTACGTATCAAACGGCCTGGCTCAAGGCGCATCACTGTTCGGCCTTCATCGCGGCCACGCTGTCGTCGGACATGGACAACACCGATTCGGTGAAGATTTTCTACGACGACGCCATCGCCAACAAGATTACCGTGCTCGGGCCGGATGTTAACGAGTCCGAGTATCGTTTCACCCCAGTTGATCGTGGCACCATTCGCTACGGCCTTGGCGCAGTCAAGGGGACTGGCGAACAGGCGGTCAACTCGCTTCTCAAGGCGCGCAGCGAAGGTGGTCCGTTCAAGGATTTGTTCGACTTCTGCCTGCGTGTCGACAAGCGCATGGTCAATCGGCGCACCATCGAAGCGCTGATTCGCGCCGGCGCTTTTGATTCTATGGACGATCATCGGGCGCGCCTGATTGCCTCCGTCGGCATCGCCATGGAAGCCGCCGAGCAGGCCGAGCGCAATGCCATGCAGGTCAGCCTGTTTGATGTGTTCGACAGTGCCACGATGGCCGAACACGGCCCGCAGTTTCAGGAAGTGCCGCGCTGGAAAGAGCGGCAAAAGCTGAGCGAAGAGAAGCTTGCGCTCGGCTTTTTCTTCTCGGGGCATCCGTTTCATGCAGTCAAGGCCGAGGTTTCGCGCTTTGCGCGCAAGCCGCTGGCCTCGCTTGAGGCCAGGAAAGAACCGCAATTGCTCGCCGGTCTCGTGGTCGGCGTGCGCACCAAACTGACCTCGCGCGGCAAAATGGCCTTTGTGCAGATCGATGACGGCACGACCTCGCTGGAAGTTTCGGTATTCAACGAGATTTTTGAAGCCGAACGCAACAAGATCAAGGACGACGAAGTCCTGATCATCGAGGGCAAGGTGCAGCGCGACGATTTTGCCGGCGAAGGCAAGGTGCGCATCATTGCCGAGCGCCTGCTGACGTTGCCTGAAGCGCGCGGCCGCTTTGCCAAGCATTTGCGTTTGTCGCTTAACGGCCAGGCTAGCGGTCCGAATGCGCAAGCGGCTGCTCAGCGGCTGCGCGCCATGCTGGCGCCCTATACGCCCGGCAACTGTCCGGTGCGCCTGGCTTACCGCAACGCCGATGCCGCGTGCGAACTGGCGCTGGGCGAGAATAATCGCGTGCGTCTCGAAGACGATTTGCTCACCGCACTGGGTGACTGGCTGAGCAGTGAAAACGTCAGCATCAATTACAGCTGAATTTTTTGGTCAAGGAAGGACGTACCGATGTTGATTACTTTGCGCCGGATTGCCACTTGCTTTTTCTCATGCCTGTTGCTGGCAGCGTGTGGCAGCCAACTCAGCCTTGAAAACTACAACAAACTCAAAGTGGGCCAATCGTACGACGAAGTGAAAAAAGTCATCGGAGACCCTGCTCGTTGCGATGAAATGATCGGGATTCGCTCCTGCGTTTGGGGCGACGAGCAGCAAGGGGTAAAGATCGGGTTTGTAGCCGGACAGGTGATGTTGTTGTCGGCTACAAACCTCAAATAGTTACCGGCTTTGAAATTGCGCCGGTCACTTGAAAATTATCTCAGGACGGCAGACACGGCGCCAAGGATGACTCCGGCAATCAGTCCGCAGACCAGCAGCACGGCGGTGTAGGGCAGCGCTTTTTCCTGCGGTGACTTCATCATCACTGGAATGCCGAGGAAAAGCAGGTAGACGGAGTACAGCGAGGCAATCAGGCCCAGCACCGAGAGCGCTGGAATTACGCTGAATACGCCCCCCACCATGCCAGCCGTACTGCCGTAAGCGACAAGCTTCAGGGCCATCATCGGGTTCTTCTGGCCGCCAAACGTGGGAGCCAGTGCGTCCGCAATCAGCGCAAGCACATAAATCATCACCAGTGAAAGCGCATACCCGACGACCATATTGACCAGGCCTGAAATCAGCGGAACCCGCATCGACATGCCCATGGCGTTAAATCCGATCAGGGACATGCCAATGAATCCGGCCACGGCGGGAATTACCGCGAGAATCATCAGGTACTGGGTATAGAGAGTCCTGGTGTCGGTTGATTCGGCTGCAATGACCGGCCAGGTTTGTTTTGGTGAGAGCAGGATTTCCTTGACGCGCTGAACGATGTCCATGGCTTGGCTTTCATGAAAGTTGACGGGGAGCAGTTTGCAAGAACTTCACGGAAACTGCGATAAAGCTTACTCCTGTTTGCGGCAATAGATCGAGAAAATAGTACAGGTGGTTTTTGGTGCTGCATCAGGCCGCAGGTTGATTCTTCCGTGACGTGTGTCACCCGTGTTTTGGCGGTACACTTCGCGCTTTCCTGGTAAGGATCATGTCAATGGAACGTTGTCCCTGGTGCGAAAGCTTTGATCTTTATCGCCAATATCACGATCAGGAATGGGGCGTTCCTTGCCACGACGATAATGCATTGTTTGAGCTTCTGATTCTGGAGGGCGCGCAGGCAGGTTTGTCCTGGGCAACGATCCTCAAGAAGCGTGATCACTATCGCCAAGTCTTTGACGGATTTCAGCCTCATCTGATCGCGCAGTACGATGATGCCAAAGTCGCTGCACTGTTGGCTGATCCCGGGATTGTCCGGAATCGTGCCAAAGTGGCAGCAAGCATTCAGAATGCCAAGGCGTTCCTCGAACTGACGGCGAGTGATCAGACATTCAGTGATTTCCTTTGGCAGTTTGTCGATGGTGAGCCGATTCAGAATCGCTGGCACGCGCTGAGCGAGGTTCCGGGCAAGACAACACGATCGGACGCGATGAGCAAAGCCCTGAGGCTCGCCGGATTCAAGTTTGTCGGATCGACCATTTGCTATGCATTCATGCAGGCCGCCGGAATGGTCAATGACCATTTGGTAACGTGTTTCCGGCATCAGGAGGTCAGCTCCGGCTCTACTAAAGTCAGGCCCTCTGTCAGCCTTGAGCCGCAGTCCGTTTGAATCAGCAAATGCACATCACCCCATTTGTCGCGCTTGCCTGCCCACTGGATGGCAAACCCTTGCATAGCAGCGGAACCGGGTGGCGCTGCGCCAACGGCCATGGTTTTGACATCGCCAGCCAGGGCTACACTCATTTGCTGCCAGTTCAGAACAAGCGCTCACGCGATCCGGGTGATAGCAAGGAGATGGTTGCCTGCCGGCGACGTTTCCTCAATGCCGGTTACTACCAGCCGATTGCCGAAGCGGCACGGCGCGCCATGTTGGCGGATACCTCTCCCGCCGCAACGACCCGTTGTCTCGATGCCGGTTGCGGCGAAGGCTACTATCTCCGCCAACTTGCCGCGCCAGGCGACGAGGCCAGGCGCCTGGCGCTTATCGGGCTTGATATCTCCAAATGGGCGGTTCTATCGGCCGCCAAGCAGGAGAAACGGATTGCCTGGGTCGTTGGCAGCAATGCCAACCTGCCGGTACTAGCGCGTACCCTGGATCGCGTCCTGTGCATGTTCGGATTTCCCGTCTATGCCGAATTCGCCCGGGTGCTCAAGTCAGGCGGCCAACTCGTACAGGTTGATGCCGGACCGGACCACCTGCGTGAATTGCGTGAGATCATTTATCCAGTCCTGAAACCGGAGCGTTCCAGTGAGACGACCGTTCCACCCGGCTTTGCGCTGCTGTCGAGTGAGTCAGTACACTACTCGACCGACATCATTGGTCAGGAGGCGATTGCCGATCTGTTAGCCATGACGCCTCATCTCTTCCGGGCCAGCAGCGAAGGCAAAGCCAGAGTGGCCGCCCTTCAATCGTTATCGGTCACGGTGGACGTTCGCCTGACGCGTTATCTCCGGGATTGAGTCTACATTCGGCCCCAAGGACCCCGTTGCATGATCTTCCGCTTTTCCCTTTATGGCTTCCTGAAGAACCAGCGCTACTTCGAGCCTTTCATGATGCTGTTTCTGCTCGGCAGCGGGAACTCCTTTGCCTCGGTTGGTTTTCTGATCGGTTTTCGGGAATTCTGTATCAACGCCACCAACATTCCCGCCGGGGCCATTGCCGACCTTTACGGCCGCCGTCGCTGCATCCTGGTTTCGTATCTGGCATACATGATCGCCTTTCTGTGCTTCGGCCTATGCCCGAATCAACTGCCTTACCTTTTCATCGCCGTGTTCTTTTTCGGCATCGGTGAGGCCTTCCGCGAAGGAACGCATAAATCGATGATCTTCACCTGGCTGCGTCTCAACGGCCGGATGGAGGAGAAAACCAAGGTCTATGGCTACACGCGCTCCTGGTCAAAAATCGGCTCCGCCGTTTCCATCCCGATTGCGACGGCCATTGCTTATTACACGGGCGATCTGAACACCCTGTTCCTGGCCGCGCTGGTCCCCTACAGCATCGGTTTCATCGCGCTATGCACCTATCCGAAGGAACTCGACGGAAAGCCCGAGGGGAACGCCCGCATCAGAGACGTCTTCACTCATATGTGGCAAACCCTCAGGGACTCGGTGAAGGTCGCCGGACTCCGTCGGCTGATGGTCGAATCGATGGGCTTTGAGGGCTTCTTCGATGTCATCAAGGACTACATACAGCCGATGATCAAGGTCATGGTTCTCGGCATCCCCTTGCTGCTGGCCCTTGGCGACGACAAGCGCAGCGCTTTGCTGATCGGTGTCGTCTATTTTGTTTTTCATCTGGGTTCGGCCTGGTCGAGTCGCCAGGCGCACCTTTTGAGTCGGCGTTTTGGCGGCGATGATCCAGCCAGCGGTTTCATGTGGCGGTGCATGATCGTAATTTACCTGGTCATGTTGCCCTGTCTCGTCCTGGAACTCTATTACCTGGTGATTGCCCTGTTTTTCCTGCTGTATTTGATGCAAAGCGCGTGGCGCCCGCTAATCATCAGCCGTTTCGACTCCTATTCGCCCGAAACGCACGGTACCAGTGTTCTTTCGGTCGAGAGCCAATCGCAAACACTCGCCAAGATGATCCTGGCGCCGGCGCTTGGGTTTGTAGTCGACCAGATCGCCAGTGCCGGTCCTGGCAGCGGCGGGAAATTCTGGCCCATTGCCGCAGCAGGCGTTCTGATCAGCGCCTACATGGTGTTCAGCGCTCGCCCCGGAAACAGGGGCAGTCTGTTTCAGCGTTGAAGCCGGCTATTTTCAATACGCTGGTATGATTCTGGAGTTCATTTGAGTCTGGAAATCTGCTGATGGCCAAGGTGATCCCTGAAGGCTGGCGTGAGATGACTGCGGTGGGTGCCGCCCAGCGCGAACTTGAAACGCTGGCCGTGCTCGCGGATGGGCTGCCGGAGGACTACACCGTCTATCACGGAGTGCACTGGACGCGGATTCAACACGGATTTGCACTCGTTGGGGAGATCGATTTCGCCATCGTCAGCCCGGCCGGGAAGTTGCTCTTGATCGAACAGAAATCGGGCTTTCTCAATGAAACCCCGGAAGGTCTGGTCAAGGTCTACGCGTCCAAGGAAAAACTGGTCGCCTCCCAGATGGTGCGATCAGCGGATGCCTTGCATCAGCGACTCCGTCTTTTCTGCCCGGACACACAGTTTTCCGTGGATTCCCTGCTCTTCTGCCCGGACTATACCGTCAAGCAACCCGGTTCCGCTGGTATTGCCCCGGAACGTATCGTCGATGCCAAGCGGCGCGACTATCTTGTGCATATCATCAAGAGCATCCTGCCGGCGAGTGAACCCCTCAATCCGCAGACCGCCAAGTTGCACCGCTTTCTTGGCGACCAGCTCAATCTCGTGCCCGAGGTCAATGCTGTTGTTGGTCAAGCCAAAACACTTTACACGCGTCTCTCCGGCGGTCTGACCCAATGGGCGCGACAGATCGAGTGCGAGCCATTCCGCCTGCGCGTGATCGGAACGGCCGGTTCCGGGAAGACGCAACTGGCGCTGGCTGTTTTCAGGGATGCTCTGGCCGCCGGGCGCAGGCCGTTGTACGTCTGCTACAACCGTCCGCTGGCGGATCATGTGGCGCTGATTGCCCCGCCGGGTGGCGAGGTGGCGACCTACCACCAACTGGCCGACCGGATTTTCCGGCAATCAGGGCAGGTGCCCGATTTCAGGCAACCCGGTGCCTTTGCGCGGCTGGAGGACTTCTTCACAGGCTACGTGCCGGATGAGGATGGGCTGTTCGATGAAATCATTATTGATGAAGGGCAGGACTTCGAGCCGCAATGGAAGGACAATCTGCTGAAACTCCAGCGTCTGCCGGGCCGCGCCTGGTGGCTGGAAGACCCGATGCAGAACCTGTACGGCCGGCCGCCCATCGAACTGCCCGGCTGGGTGGCGATTCGCTCGGAAACCAACTATCGCAGTCCGCAAGATATTCTCGACCATCTCAATCGTCTGCTGCCAGCAGGGCAGGGTGTTGAGACAGGAAGTCCGCTGACCGGTTCCGAAGTCGAGATCATCACCTATGACGATCCCGCCGATCTGATTGCTCAGACCAAACGCGCCATCACCCAGTCCATCGCGGCGGGTTTCAAACGTGACATGATCGCGCTGGTTACCTATCGCGGCCGGGAAAAATCACTGCTGATTGCACATGATCAACTGGGACCCTATCCCCTGCGGAAGTTCACCGGAAACTACGATCTGCTTGGCAATCCCGTGTTCTCCGATGGCGACGTGCTGCTTGAGTCCGTTTATCGCTTCAAGGGGCAGGCCGCACCGTGCGTGATTTTCACGGAGATCGATTTTGAGGTACTTGATGAACTGGTGCTGCGCAAACTCTTTGTCGGCGTCACCCGGGCAACCATCAAGTTGATCCTGATTGTCTCTGAACGCGCCGCGCGGAATCTGATCGAACGACTGAGTGATTCATTCAACGAGGCAGTCTGAAAACACGGAATAACGATGTTAAAGCACTATCAACATCTCGGTGTATATAGCGATCTGGTTGACGCCGCCAACCGTCAGCACCCCCTGTTTCCCAAAGCCGAGCCCGGCCCGGAAACCCAGGCGCGCGTGCGCGAGGTGCTGGGCTTTTGTCACAGCGAAGAACAAGCGCAGGACGTGCGCACCGAACAGCGCTGGCAGGACGGCGATTTGATTGGCGAAGAAGTGTCCTGGTCGGTTGGCTTCGGGCCGCGCACTCATGCGTATGTGCTCAAGCCGGCCCATGCCGCTGAGCCACTTCCCGGAATTGTCGCGCTGCACGACCACAGCAACTACACCTTCTACGGCAAGGAAAAAATTGCCGACGGTCCCTTGGGTGTAGCACCGGGCGTGAACGAATTGCGCTCGATTGAATATGGCGGACGGTCCTATGCGGCGGCATTGGCCCGCAAGGGATTCGTGGCTTTGATACACGACTGCTTTCTGTGGGGCAGCCGCCGATTTCCGCTGGAGACAATGATCGCGGCCGTCGGCGATCAGCCGGCAAAGCGCTCACAGTTTCTCGATGCGTCGCCGGCGATTGAACACTACAACACGATTGCCGCACTCCACGAACATCGGGCCGCCAAGTACTGCAACGTGTTGGGTTCCTGTCTTGCCGGCGTGGTCAGTTACGAGGACCGGATCGCCACGAATTACCTGCTTTCCCGGCCGGACGTAATCGCCGATCGGGTCGGCTGCATTGGCCTGTCGGGTGGCGGAAATCGCGCCGCACTGTTGAACGCCACCCATGAGCGCATCGCGGCGACCGTCATCATCGGTCTGATGACGACATATGAGGGCTTGCTCGATCACAACATGTCGCACACCTGGATGCTGTTCCCGTCGAACTGGGCGCGTTACGGCGACTGGCCTGATCTGGCGGCATGCC
>JAIFNM010000325.1 GCA_020047725.1 Betaproteobacteria bacterium | reverse complement strand
GAATGCTCCATTGAGGGTGCCATGCCGAAGATGATTCAATCAAATAGCGGAATACGCTGTAGCAACCAGGATTGCAAAAGACTCCTGTCAATGTCCGAGGCTATCCAAGTTGATTCAGCAGTTTCGACTGCTTCTGGCGCTCGCTGCCAAAGCGTAGTGGCGTACGGCGCGGCTAGATTGTACAGAAAGTCTCAAGTTTCGCCTTGCCGTACGCTCTTGAGGAATGTGCATTGGCTGCGATCCGCCGATCTCACTTTACACCGAGTCTGCGGCGGCTTTCAATGTCCGCCATTCGGTACTTACGACCCAATCCGATCGGTGGAAAAGAATGGAAGCTGCCGTTGAGCGGAGGAACCCAAAAAATCAAGCCGACAAGCTCCTGGGGTGCGCGATCAAGATCGGAATCGAGGACGATGGTGGTGGCAAGTTGGCGATCCGTAATCGAGCCAACTCCTTTTGATGGCTGAGGGCTGCCGGTCGGCGCGACGACACTGACATGCTCCAGCCCTTTGTCATTCGAGCTTCGCGCATCAACCCCCGGCGCCATTGCCAGGCGCGGGTTCTCAAGCGCCGGTTTGCGGGAGTAGGCAATGATGCGGGGAGATCGGGTTTGCGTACCCGCCGACCAAAGTCGCATACTTGCCACCATACCTTCCCCATGAACATGACAAGGAATCTTTCCATGCACTACAGAAAACTCGGCAATACCGGCCTCTTCGTTTCCGAGCTGTGCCTCGGCACCATGACCTTCGGCGGGGTGGAGGGAAGCATGTGGGGCCACATCGGCCGTCTTGAGCAACGAGAAGTCGACGCCCTGCTTGGCCGCGCGGTCGATGGCGGCATCAACTTCATCGACACCGCCGACGTGTATTCAGATGGACGTTCGGAGATCATGACCGGGCAGGCACTTAAGAATCTCAAAGTGCCGCGCGAAAACGTGGTGGTTGCCACCAAAGTGTTCGGTGAAACCGGGACCAAGAGCGTCAATTCGCGAGGCTTGTCGCGCTACCACATCATCGATTCGGTCAAAGGCAGCCTGTCGCGCCTGCAGCTCGACCACATCGATCTCTACCAGATCCATGGCTTTGATCCAGCCACACCGATGGAAGAGACGCTGCGTACGCTGGACGACTTGGTACACCAAGGCTTGGTGCGCTACATCGGTGTGTCTAACTGGGCGGCCTGGCAGATCGCCAAGTCGATTGGTATATCAGAGCGCCTTGGCTTGGCTCGTTTTGAATCGCTGCAAGCGTATTACACAATCGCCGGACGTGATCTGGAGCGCGAGATCGTGCCGATGCTGCAAAGTGAAGAAGTCGGTCTGATGGTATGGAGCCCGCTTGCTGGCGGACTGCTAAGCGGCAAGTACGGCCGCGACGTACAGGCAGAAGAAGGCAGCCGCCGCACAAGCTTCGACTTCCCGCCGGTGAATCTGGAACGCGGATACGATTGCATCGATGCCATGCGAACGGTTGCCGAGGCGCGCGGGGTGTCAGTCGCGCAGGTCGCGCTGGCCTGGTTGCTCCACCAACCGGTGGTCAGCAGCGTGATCATTGGTGCCAAACGCGTCAGCCAACTGGACGACAACCTCGCCGCGTCCATGCTGAAACTGTCGGCGGAGGAATTGGCTGATCTCGACGCAGTAAGCGCACTGCCCGAGGAATACCCAGGCTGGATGCTGGAACGCCAAGGCGGTAGTCGCCGCCAGGAGCTTCGCGACGCGGTATTAAGCTAAATCGCCGTTCGAGGCCGGCGCGCTCAGTCACCGCTTTGAGCGACAATCGCCGCGATGCGGCGGATCACGCCCTTGAATCAGGCGGCAAAAGGGGGCGGCAATGGATGCAAAAAGCTGACCTACGTTACGGCGCGACGTGCTCTTCGGCCGCAACGGCAGGTACATACTTCATCGGGCCGGATCAATAGTTACCAGTCGGACCTAGAGTCAACACGGCAGCTTTACGGGCCTTGGCTGCTTTGCCGGCATGAGGCCAGCTTAGAATTTCACCGTGCCGTTCTAGCGGTCAGTTCGGCTAATAGTTGTTGGTGTTCGCTAGTTGGTGCGAACAACTCGACGTCAATAGCATGACCCGGGAGAGTGAGCCTAACCGTAGGAATGAACGTTTTCCTGCCGCTGGGGCTTCGAACCAGTTCGGCCGCCTGAACCGCCGCCCACGGGACGTACAACTCGGCACCAGAGTAGACCGCCTCTAGCCAGCGGCGGATGAACCGTCCTCGATGAATGATCACTAGTTCGCTACCCACATCAAGCAATAGGCAGCCAAGACTCGACTTGAGCCTGCCGCAATTGATGCCTGGTGGCTCCCAGTACAGAATACGCGTGGACGGAAAACGGCGAACATGCTTCTCCCATAGACCAAGAAAGAAATGCTCGCGAATATCGGACTTTGACCAAAGGGAAGCCTTCGTCGAGCGTTGGTAGGCGTTCCCCGCACCCGTAGTCATCCGCTCACGCAGAAAGTTGACCACGCGTTCTATTTCTTTGTCCGATACGGAGTTGTAACCCAGACTGACCGTCTGTCCATCAGCCAGAAGTAGCGAAAAATTGGCCGGCAATAAATCTTGATCAATACGCACGGCTTGGATCGAGTCCACGGGGGACTCGTAGCGAGTTTCAGTCGATCCGTTCCACTCAAGAACCACAACGCGGTCGTGGTCAATGGCCAGCACGGAGCGGTATAAATCCATGCCGGGGCGCATTGCTCTCCGCTCGGCATTAATGGGGATTTTGAAAAGAAATATTGACGACCGGAGTTCTTCATACGCATGCCGAAACCGGGGCGGCATCTCTTCATTTGTACGGATTGTACTAATCCACGGACCAAAAGCATCGTATTCACGGCGCTCCAGTGGGTCTGCGTTATAGTACCAATCATGCTGAACCGGAGCGGCTTGTTTAGGCGTAAAGCCCCACATCACGATGACACCTCCACGTGTCCAAGATAATCGATTAAGGTCTCCAGGGCGGATATAACCTGTTGGCACTGTGGTTCTGGCATTTCGGCAAACAGTTGCCGGAAACCGGCATGGCGCTGTTTCGCCATATGGTCGACAAAATCTAGGCCCGTCGCAATGAACGTAAACCACTGATTTTGATCAGTCAACTCCATTGACACTTGTCAGTGAAGATGACGGACGAGTGCGAAGGCCCAGGCGCTATCACCGTGTCAGTCTGCGGACGATTGATCAATGCCGAGTTCCCTTTCGGGCGGCTTACAGCCAGTTCTTCAGGGTTTAGCTTCAGGTTTCTGCGAAAACAACTCGGACATCATGATCCCTGAAGTAGTTTAAATAGTCCTCTGGCACGCGGTTGGAAATCAGGACCTGTATCTTGTCGAGTTCAGCTACTGGATAAATTGCAATTCGGTTGAACTTTTCCGAATCGGCCATTAAATACCAGAAGTGAGACATCGACGGAATATGGCGAAAAATATGCGTGCTGATAATGGAATTTACGGTTAATCCGGCTTTGAAATCCAGACCTGAAATGCTGGTAAATGCCTTGGTAACATAGATGTTATCGAGAAAGGTATCCGGCTTTTCCCAACTGGATAGAAGAGTCTTGTGGTCAATCGACGTCACCTCTCCACCAATAAGGTAAACACGAGATACGTTCTCCAATAAGTCGGTCAGAGCAGTAATATTGTTTGTAACTACGGTCAGATTTCGAAAACCTTTCAACATCCGCGCCAATACACAACAAGTAGTCCCTGAGCCCAAAAAGATACAATCATCATCCTTGATTTCCCTAAGCGCGAATGTCGCAAGTGCAATCCGGGTGGAGTCAGAATAGAAATCAGCGACACCATGTTCACGCTCTAGCTCGGCGAGAACCGCCCCGCCATGGATTCTTTTCGCAAAACCTTTGTTTTCCAGAACAACTAGATCATTGCGAATCGTAACTGCGCTTACCTTGAATTTTTCAGCCAACTGACTGACCAAAACTCTCTTGTCAACCAACAGCAACTCAGAAATTTCGTCAATACGCTTCTTCGACATTTACGCTCCTGTCAATCTAGTTTTCTTGCGTTTCATTTTAAACGCAAATGCGATTCTTTAAGCCGAATTTGTGTCTAAAGGTGAAAGAAGATCTTGTGAGTTTTGTTGAATCGACCTTTCACCCGATCCTTTGATGATTTCATCGCAATCCAGGGTGGATCACCAACGAGCGCGATGGACTCGCAGAAAAACTATCGAATCCGACTAAACCAGGCATGAACTCAAGAAGTTGCGAACTAGCCGAATATCGGTGCCCGCAACCGAAAGATTGCGGGCCACCATTGCTTTGCGTTTAGTTGCACTCCGTAACTGCCAACACCTACTGAAAAGGGGGGTTAGATACTCCCTCCCGCTTGGTACTAAGCACGTCGCTTCTTGTTCCGATATTGGTCCGCCACGACAGCGACAACGATAATAATGCCCTTGACCATTTCTTGATAATAGCTATCGATGCGAATAAAGGTGAACCCGGACATCATCACCCCAAGGATCAATATCCCAAATACCGTCCCGGAAATTCGACCCAAACCGCCCTGCAAAGACGTTCCGCCAATGACTACGGCTGCAATAGCATCTAGCTCGTACATATTTCCCATGCTTGACTGCCCCGAAACGGCGCGAGCCGCAGTCAGGACTCCAGCAATGCCGCTGAGTACGCCCGCGATGGTATAAATGATAATCAGATGGCGGTTGACATTGATCCCTGAAACCGTCGCAGCCTGTCGATTGGATCCGATCGCGTAAGTGAATTTCCCAAAGCGCGTATAGCGGAGAAGGATATGAAACACGGCAGCAAGTATAAGAAAGATGAATACAGGATTTGCACCCGACCCCAGCCAGGCAAAGCTGTCAGTCAAGCCAGAGACCGGCATTCCGCCTGAATACCACTTCGCGAAGCCGCGCGCTGCGACCATCATGCCTAAGGTCGCGATAAAAGGCGGAATACCGGTGAACGCTATTAGCGATCCATTGATTATTCCGGCAATGAGGCCGATCAGAGTGCCAAGCAATAGAGGATAGATCCAAGGCAAGTCTGTCAAGCTCGGAAACAGCGCCATAGGGAAATCGGATGCCTGAGCAATGCTGGCCCCAACCACGGCGGTCACGGCCACCAAAGATCCAGACGAGAGGTCGATACCCCCCGTAATGATAATAATGTTTACGCCGATGGCTATAATACCGATTACCGACATCTGCAAAATAATAATCTTGATTCTGTCAAAATTGAAAATAAAGCTTTGGTCATTGATAATCCATCCAAGGAGTTCAAAAACCAGAATTATCCCGAGCAGAACCAATGCAATACTGACCTCGGGAGGAAGTTTAAATTTGCGATTGCCAGCGATTCCGCTTTGCGTATTAAGCTGAGTTGTCATGGTCATCAGATCCCTATTTGATTATTTTGCTGCCAGATCCATAATTGCTACCTGCGTAGCATCTTTTCTGTCAAGAATCCCCGTCGCTCGCCCTTCGTGCATTACCACTATCCTGTCGCTCATACCCAAAATCTCCGGCATCTCCGATGAGATCATCAGAATCGCCGCGCCTTGAGATGCCAGTTCCGAAATCAAACGGTGAATCTCCGCCTTGGCTCCCACATCAATACCGCGGGTTGGCTCATCCAGAATCAGGATCTTCGGCTCAGTCAGTAACCATCGGGCGATGAGTACCTTTTGTTGATTTCCGCCGGAAAGGTTAAGCATCGTTTCGAAAAGCGACGGTGTCTTCACTCGCAACCGGTTCGCCATACGCAACGAATCATCGTAAAGCCTCTTGGTTTCTACGAATCCGATCTTGACGTAGCGATGACTGAGCACCGGCGCTTCCATATTTGCCAGCAAGTCAAGCCCCAGGAAACAACCCGTATCTTTTCGATCTTCAGTCAACAAGGCCATGCCGTGATCCATCGCCTGACGACAATTCGAAATGCGAACCTCCTTACCGTCAATTTCGATCGTTCCCGATGTCGCTGGCGTAATCCCGAAAATGGTTTCGGCGACGTTCGAACGGCCTGATCCGACCAATCCCGCCAAACCGAGGATCTCCCCAGCGTGCAGTTCAAAGGAGATCCCAGAAAAGACACCCTGCAAACCGAGATCAGAAACCTTCAGTATCGTCCTTCCAATAGGCACGATCTGCTTTGGAAACAAGTCGGTAATGTCGCGTCCCACCATCATCTTTATGATGTCGTCGCGCGAAACTTCCTGCGACGAGCAGGTGGCAATATATTGCCCGTCACGGAAAACGGAAAGCTCGTCAGCGATCTCAAAAATCTCATTCATCTTGTGGGTAATGTAGATTATTCCCCGGCCTTCATTCTTTAGCTTCCGAATGATCTCGAAGAGGTGCGCAACTTCCGGCTCCGTGAGCGCCGAAGTAGGCTCATCCATAATCAAGATGTCAGAATGGAATGAGACGGCCTTGGCGATCTCGACCATCTGGCGCAGTGCCACACTTAATGTTTGAGTTTCCGCCCGGGGATCGACACTGATGTGCAGTTCATCGAATAGATCCTGGGTTATACGATACATCTCTTCATGATCGACAAATCCCAGGCGACTCTTTGGCTCCCGACCGAGCCATATATTTTCCGAAACTGTCATGTAACTCATCAGGTTCAGTTCCTGATGAATCATCGAAATCCCTGCTATTTGAGCATCGAGGGGCTTGGTCATTTTGACGGTTACACCCTTGAGGCGTATTTCCCCCTTATCTGGCATGTAAATCCCAGCGATAATCTTCATCAACGTGGATTTGCCAGCACCATTTTCACCCATTAGGGCGTGTACAGTTCCTGCTTTCAGGGTGAGCTTAACGTCATTAAGGGCGATAACACCCGGAAACGCTTTGTGAATGTTCGAGATTTCCAGAAGCGGTATCCCGTCGCTGGTGGTGCCAGATTTGGTTTCCAACGCGTCGTGGTTTGCTATCATAGCGATTGACAACCTCCATTTATCCGCAACTAATACGCAGAACTGCGATTATTATTTTCGTGGTCAAACAAGAAACGACTTACTGACTAGTAATTTATACTAGTCTTTAATTATTATCTTGATAGATGGGCATGACAATATCTGAAACGGCCATCCCTCCAAGGCCATAAGAACGACATGGAAAATATAGAGGGATGGCCAAACAATTACTTACCCATATACTTGTCGAGATTGGACGGCACAACCAGCTCGAAAGGAATATTTACAAAACGCTCGACCGGTTCTTTTTTGGCCAACTTAAGTGCGGCCTTAACTGCACCAGTCCCTTGCCCATCTGCATTTTGAAAGACAGTTACTTTCATCTCACCTTTCTTCATCGACTGCAATGCAGTTGGGGTTGCATCAATGCCAGCAACAATATAGTCCTTTGTCCATTTGTTGGTGGCTTTCAATGCATTGATGGCGCCCAAGGCCATGTCGTCATTATTCGCGATGATGGCGTCGAATTTCATGCCGCTGGATATCCAGTTCGTTACGATATCCTGGGCATTAGGTATCTGCCATTTGCCTTCCCGTTTGTCGAGGATCTTGATTCCGCTACATTCTTTTGTAGCAAGAACTTCTTCAATATCCTTGGTACGAGTCCGAGCGGCATCGGTGGACAGGTCACCCATCAGCACGCCGATATTGCCTTTGCCGTTCAGCAGCCGGCATACCTCCTGAGTTTGAATCGTACCCGAGATCTTTTCATCGGAAGCCACAAAAGCAACGCCTGCTGGCAATTTGTCAAAGTCAGATGGCCTGCGATTTACATAAACCAGCGGAATGCCGGCCGCAGTAATCATTTTCGTGATATTCGGCGTCGCGTCGGCGTCGACCGGATTGACAATGATGGCATCGACTTTCTTGGCGATAAGATTATTTATTTGGTCCAATTGCTTGCTGATATCGCCCTGCGCATCTTCGATCTGGATCGTGGCGCCATCTGCTTTCGCTTGCTTCAAGGCGCCGTTTTTCATAATGGTCAGGAAGGTGTCCAGTTGAGCCATCGCCAGACCGATAACAGGCTCCTTCGCGACCGCCGGAGTTGCCATAAGTGCTGTTGCAAACGCTGCTGCTAAAAGTGTTTTTTTCATCTTCGTTCCCTCGAAAATTGAAACAAATCATTAAAGGCACAGAAGCAAAGTTGACATCCTCATGCTGGCTCCGTTTAAACAACGCGGCGTACCAAGAGCAGAAGCGTCATGCCAGGCCGTCGAAAAGGGTCGCCGTCCCAACTGTTTCCTAGAACTTGAAAACCGGAAACAAACAGATAAAGCAGACCTGCTTACACCTACCAATTGTGCTAGGAGCTACTAACACAATCTAACGAAACAACCAAACCTTCGGTTGCTGATCAAAGTGTATATCAAAAATTTGTGTAAAAGCTAGTACTATTTACGTACACGAAGTCACTGCCGTCCGGTTAATAATCGAATAGATTCAGTTGGTTGGATGGCACGCCCTCGGGTCTTTCGTAGTCGCTACCCGGAAACGCTTGC
>JAIFNM010000007.1 GCA_020047725.1 Betaproteobacteria bacterium | reverse complement strand
GCTACATATGTATCCATTGGACAGCATTAAGCTTGGCTATTGCAATGGATACATCTTAGGAACCTCCCTGAAGGCGAACTATACAAAATCCGCCAAGTGTGTCGATAGATTGGCTCAATTGTTAAATGAAACCCAAAAGAAGCCAGGGTGGGAATCCAGCGCAATATGGATTCCGTATCGTCTGATAGCGAGGAGATATCTTTCCTGGGTTCAGAACAGAATATTCCTACCACCTGTTGCACCAGCCCGATAAAGTCGAAAAATGCACGTCGATGTGCCGCGTGCCGCCTTGAAGTCTGAATCCATCTCAGATCCCATCGGGAATTAGCAATAACCAATTGAATAAAAAGCATAAAAGTAGCACTAACTCTTCTCGATAAAAAATTCCCTCGGTGTTGGCGAGAGGAAAATTCAGCATCTTCTGCAATGGTTTGATTCCAGGAGAATCCGGTACTCGTTTTTGCCGGCGCGAGACGTGGGGGTCCCCTCTCCAGTTAATATGCCTGCGAAAACCCGAGGCCGATCCGTGCCACGCGCAGTCGCGTTTTCTCCATCCTCCTGACCGGTAAAGTCCATTCACGGTCCCCGGACCTGACTCGATAATCGACCCATTCAATTACTACCAAGAGAAGAGGTCTTACCATGATGTCGAGTCGCGAGAGAACGCTTAGAGCCTTCGGAAAAATCGCTGGATTGCCAGACAGGGTGCCCTTCCAGTTTGATTTATGCAGATCACTAACTGAGGAATTTGGCCGCAGGCTAAGCATTGCCCCTGAATACGCCATCTCTTATTACGAGGATCTAACTTACCGAATTTCAGCAAACGCAATTCGTACTGCCTTGGGTTCGGATTGCATCGTCGTTGGGGGCACTGTGCCGAGCAGTTATGCACCAACCCCAGTCGATGACGGCGTCACTATCAACGAATTCGGGATGTGGATGAAACCTACCGAATTGTATATGGAGGTGGTGAAATGCCCGCTCGCCGACGTTGAATCAGAGGACGCACTCAACGCCTATTCCATGCCCGATCCGTTTTCCCCCGGACGATTCGATGCAGCCAGACGCGATATCGATCGTTTCGGGAAGGACTATTTCGTCATCGGCGACGTTGAACTCTCACTTTTTGAGTTGGCCTGGCACCTCGTAGGTTTGGAGAAATACCTCATTGACCTAAGCATGGAAGAATCCTGGATCGAAAAGCTGAACGACCGAGTTGAAGAATGGACGACGTCACTGGCTCTTCAGCTGGTTTCGCTGGGAGTCGATGCTATATGGCTGGGAGAAGATCTGGGGACACAGACTTCGATGCTTATTTCGCCGGACATGTGGCGAGAACGGTTCAAGCCGCGCTACGCGCGCCTCATTGCACGACTCAAGCAAGCAAATCCCAATCTTCTCGTTGCTTTCCATTCCGACGGAGCCGTTGCTCCGTTACTGGATGACTTCATTGAATTGGGTGTGGACATTTACAACCCGGTACAACCCAACGTGCCAGGTTCAGACCCCCAAAAACTGATGGATAACTATGGAGGCCGCATCTTCTTTTTCGGTGGAATCGACCAACAAGCACTACTCCCTTCTGGCGATGCAGCAGCCATCAAACGCGAGGTATCCGACAGGGCACGCATCATGGGCAAAAAGGGCGGATATCTGATGGCTCCCGCCCACATTATTCAGGCTGATGTCTTGCCCGAAACGGTAATCAGCCTTAGGGATGCTGTATTGGCACTGGCCAAGAACGAGTAGCGCCAGTTGATTCCTCGAATTGCCGAAGCGACCTCCGTTTTGAACACTACGGCTGACCTTTCTGTTTCACTCAGCATCACCGCGAAACTCAAAAAATTTTACGGTTGTTTCAAAGTATTCCTGAGGAATGCATATGTCGTCCATGCCTGAGAACGAAGAAAAGCCTAACTATCGTCGCAACTACAGTCTTGTTGGAGCGGACACTGCTCTGGCGATCGAGAATGGCTGGGCTGAAGCGACCTGGTACATCTCGCCAGTGCCTAAAGATACCTTGCGCGAGTTGTTGCAACGCCGCGACGGGCCAGCGATACGCGATACCCTGCTGTGGTTAGCCTTGATTATTGGTTCCGGAATCGCAAGTTATCAGCTATGGCTGGCCGGAAGCACCTGGGCGGTGCTGGCATTTCTAATCTATGGCACCCTTTACGCATCGACTTCAGATTCGCGCTGGCACGAAACCAGCCACGGCACAGCCTTCAAGACTGACTGGATGAATAACCTCCTCTATGAGGTGTCTTCGTTCATGGTCATGCGCGAATCGACGCCTTGGCGCTGGAGCCACACTCGACATCACAGCGACACAATCATCGTCGGACGCGACCCCGAAATCGCCATTCAGCGCCCCCCCGATATTGTTACGCTAATCCTCGTCTTTTTTGGGGTTGGCTCCTTACGAGCCTATTTCAAGCAGATATTTCTGCACAGCGCCGGGCGGCTGACCGAGGAAGAAAGAACTTACATTCCCGAATCTGAATACGCGAAAGTGTTCCTTCGCGCACGCATCTACGTCCTGATTTACGCCGGGGTCGTGGGTCTCTCGCTATACCAGCAGAGTATTCTGCCACTGCTATTCGTCGGATTACCGACACTGTTCGGGTCCTGGTTGATGCCTATCTATGGCCACACCCAGCATGCGGGTCTGGCAGACAACGTGCTCGATCACCGCCTGAACTGCCGCACAGTCTATATGAACCTGGTCAATCGCTATCTGTACTGGAACATGAACTACCATGTGGAACACCACATGTTTCCGCTTGTCCCGTATCACAACCTGCCCCGCTTGCACGAAATATTGAAAGCGGACATGCCGACCCCGTATCGGAGCATCTGGCATGCTTGGTGTGAACTTCTCCCCGCAGTCCTGAAACAGGTCAGGGATCCGGATTATTTCGTCGAACGCAAACTTCCGGTACCAGCAAACCCGACCCATAGGCAAGCAATGACGCACGTGTTCACTGCAAAAGGTCAGGCGGAAAACGGTTGGGTCGAAGTTTGCGCAGAACACTTCCTGAGAACGGAGGATGTGATTCGCTTCGACCACGAACAGAAGACCTACGCCATCTACCGAACATCCGATGGCGCCTTATACGCAACAGAAGGAATCTGCACACACGGCAACACCCATCTGGCCGATGGCCTGGTCAAAGGCAAGCTTATCGAATGCGCAAAGCACAACGGCCGCTTTGACATCACCGATGGATCACCACAGCGCCAGCCGGCATGTGTCGGGCTGAAGACATTCAAAGTCCTTACGCGCGATGCAAAGATATTACTGAATATCAGTTCGGCTCATGGATGCGGTACCGAAGTATCGGCGATCACTTACGCGTTCCGCGTGGTCAGCAACGACAACGTAGCCACGTTCATCAAGGAACTGGTGCTTGAGCCTGAACCAGGCTCTCTGCGGCCGAACTATCACCCGGGTCAATACCTGCAACTCGACGTGCCGGCCTATGGCGGTCTGGCGTTTCGAGAAATCACTGTGCAAGCACCCTTCTCAGAAACTTGGGAGAAACAAAACCTCTTCAATTTGAATGCCCGGAACGATGCGCCGCTGCGGCGCAACTATTCGCTGGCAAGCAATCCAGCGACAGACGAGCAGCTTCGCTTCAATGTTCGCATTGCCCTGCCGCCTCGCGATCAGGATTGTCTAGCGGGAACTGGTTCGGCCTACATCCATCGACTCAAGCCAGGTGATCGGGTTACGGCGATCGGGCCGTTCGGCGATTTTCTGATCAAGCCTGGTGAGGCAGAAATGGTCTATGTGGGTGGTGGTGCTGGAATGGCACCGCTGCGTTCACACTTATCCCACCTCTTCGAGACCATAAAGACAACTCGTCGCGTTAGCTTCTGGTATGGCGCTCGTTCAAGCAGGGACGTGTTTTACAAAACGTATTTCGAAGAACTGGCACGGCAACACAGCAACTTCACGTTCTATCTTGCACTCTCCGAACCGCAACCGGATGAGATCTGGCAATCGTCTACAGGATTGATTCATGAAGTCCTGCACGCCAAGTATCTTTCCGCTCATCGCGATGCCAAAAGCGCTGAATACTATCTCTGTGGCCCTCCCGGCATGATCAGCGCTACGCGTGACATGCTGAAAAGTCTTGCGGTCCCCGACCAAAAAATTGCATACGACGAGTTTTGAATCCTCCAGGACTGGTCAAGGAACGCATTTGCCGATGGAAAACAAGCCATTGGGCCTGCTAGAAGAATATTGAAGCATCAGACCACAACTGAATGGAGGAAGGAAGGAATGGAAACTCTCACGCGCGACGAATATTTTCCGAACGCTGATTCGGTTGTTTCAATTTTGGTTCGCTCGCCACAAACCTCATTTCCTGAACACGTCCATGAATTCGACGAGATGGTTATCGCCCGATCTGGAAGTGGAATGAATTACGTCGACGGCAACCCTGCCCCGATTTGTCGAGGATCCGTTTTTTACATTCGCGCTAACCAGACACATTTTCTCGATCGGCTTGACGATTTGCATCTCACCAATGTGCTGCTTCTGCCGACCCGCTTCAAGCACGTTCGCCACGAAACCATTTCGAATCTGATGAAGTTGTGCAGTGGCACGGATTGTTATCCCTATGTAATCGGCGAAGGCTCACTGAAAAAAGTGGAATCGTTGTTAAACCGAATCGCCAACGAATCGGAAAGCGGAAATGAATACCAAAATGTATTGGACGAGTTGCTGATTGGCCAGCTCATGTTCGAGTTATGGCAGAGTCAGTCCGAGAAAGAATCGAATCAAAAACAAAATAGTGATCGTTTGACAAAGATCCTGCGATATCTGAATCGTCATTGTGACGAAGAAATCGATTGGGATCTTCTTGCCACTCGATTTGGTGTTTCGTTACGAACGCTCAACCGAAAAATCACTGACATTACGGGCATGTCGCCGAGCGGTTATCTGCTTCGAATACGCCTCTGCCGCGCAATGAACATGCTTAGGGGAACGGCCAAGTCAGTTACTGACATCGCTTTTACCTGTGGCTTCAACGATTGTAGTTACTTTACCAGTCGCTTTCATCGCGAAATTGGAATGACACCAATGAACTATCGAAACAATGCCAATTCGCTTAATTCGTACAAGCAAATGCTTAACTGAATACCTCGAGTGACCAGAATTTGCAATAGAAGGAATATCTGGCAGCACAAGACTGTATGAGGAACTCGCAGGACGAACAGTACCTTTAGCCAGGTATACGGCGCGCAACCTACAAACGGAGATAAACATGCAGCGTACGGCATTCAAGATGAAGCTAAAACCAGGATTCGCGAATGAGTATCAAAAACGACACAATGAAATATGGCCAGAACTGACACAACTCATCAAGGACGCTGGCATCCACGACTACTCGATATTCCTGGATGAAGAAACAAATACCCTGTTCGCGGTGCAGAAACAGGCGGGGAAGTGCTCGTCTCAGGCACTGGGTGATTCACCTGTCGTCAAGCGCTGGTGGGCATACATGGAAGACATCATGGAAACCAACCCAGACTCATCTCCAATTAGCATTCCGTTGTTTGAAATTTTTCGTCTCGACTGAAACGTCGTTAGTCATCCTCTACTGACTGCTTCCAGTGCGATGGCGAGAGTCCCGTCTTGCTTTTGAAGAGACGAGAGAAGTAATACTCATCATTGAAGCCGAGGAGACTCGCGACCTCTTTAACTGAGACACCTTGTTCAAGAAGATCCTTCGCCCTAACCATCTTGATGTTGATCAAGTAGCGGTGAGGAGTCATGGAAGTATACCGCTTGAACAGATTATTGAGATGTGATGTACTTACTTCCAAAGTATCGGCAATAACATTTAGATTGGTATCGTTATCGATTTGCTCTTCCATAAGGAATTTTGCACGGATCACAAGTTCCTCGGAGCAGTTTGATTGTACGGAACCTCTTTCGCAGGCTAGTATCTCGGCTACCAAACCTAGAATTAGCGCACTCGCCTTGAGTTGATAAAGTCGTTGCTGCTTTCGCACAAGGTCGAGAATCTGTAGATAGTGCGAAAGAATTGCATTGTTGATGCCTGGTTCATAAAACGGGCGGTCCGGTGAAATGAACCCCGCCCGATGGAGAGCGTCAATGTGAGCGCCGTTAAACCCAACCCAGTATTCCGACCATCCCGTTTCGATGTCGGGTTTATAGACATGCCTTACTCCAGGGAATAGGAGGAACAGCGAACCTGGGATGACCATGTAGTACTGTCCTTGCGTTTCGAAAACCCCGCGGCCCCTAGTTATGTAAACGACGTGATAGTCATTCAGCGTGCGTCCCTCAGCGACTGTCCTGAATAAGTCCGGATGGGAGTCTATGTTTGGTGGGTAAGGAACCCCGCTCGCAACTTCACAATAGCCAGCATCGGTGCAAACGATTCTCCAGAGTTCGTCCTCTTCGCTCCAAGTAAGGTAGCGTGAAAAAAGTGATGTCCTCTTTGTTTTTGAAGTGTGCATACAACTTGCAGATACCGTATTGTGGCAATGAGTAAATACAATATCAGGTTCGTCAGAGCAACTGTGACAACTTATAAGCATCAGAGCAACGTCGTCTTGAACTGAGGTGCACAGGCCGAGCCACACCCACTGTTACGTTTTCTGCGTGGTTGTCCCCAAGCACATATGGGGATCAATCGTCAGGACCCGCACCTTCAAACCGCATCAGCTTTCGCTTGGTATCTGTTGCGCAGCAGATTCATCATGAAAACGTTGATATCCCATTGGCTGGCAATGGGCAGTTTTGAATAGGGCAAGATCGTCATGTAGGGGTAAGGCCCAAACTCCGGCGTGATGCACAAAAACTCACGGCCTTCCTTTCTGGCTCGATCCACAATCCTGTCCCACCAGCTTAGATGTTTGTTAAGTACATCCGTCCATTCAGCGGCTCTGGGATCCGGTATTTGGGGACCTTCGGAAAAGCCGACACGGGCATGGATATGGTCGGCACGACTAATGGCCAAGTTCAAAGCCGACTCCTGATTATCTAGCAGGCTCTCCGCCACATTGCACCAATGGCTGAAGTCAGAGCCGATTCGAAGGTTGGGATCAGCCAATAAGAACTGTTCCGTAATATGTGCCGCAAAAGTAAACTTGCCGCGATGGGTCTCGTGAACGACATGAACGCCGGTTTCTTTCGTGAAGGCATGCGCCAATTTCACGAGTTCCATGTTCTGTTCGAACGTGAAAAAATCCTTGCCGGTCTGCGAATCAATCAGCAAGGGGTTACCGTCTGCCAAATTATGTAGTCGGCGGATATACTCTTGCTTGTGCTCCCCAAAATCAACGGTGACTGTTTCCCAGTGTTGCCCGACGAAAAATAGATCCGCATCGAAGATGGATTTGATCATCCGGTGTTTTGCAGAATCATCGTCGATGGGCAAAGACATCTCGATGCCATCAAAGCCGGCTTGCTTAACCCGACCGACGAAATCATCAAAAGGCAGTTCGTTTCCCCAAATGGGGCACAGATAGTTGATTTTCATATCACCTCAAGTCAAAAAAGTAAGGAACCGATTGGGACAGCAGGTACCGTATCGCAAACGCCGCGCACCTAGCGGCTAAGCTCAAAATCATCACCAATTATTTTTCGATTCGTATATGACTCGTGTTGATCACCTGCGCCTCTTCGAACGAAGTCATTTCCGAAAGCACAGCCACTGCTCCCTTCAAAACGGAATAGACAATAGCCGAACCTGTTCCTTCGCCGAGGCGCAAGCCGAGCTTGAGGACCGCTGAGGCATTCATGTGGCGCAACATCTTCTGATGACCCTGTTCATCGGATTCGTGGGAAAAAACGCAGTAGTCGATTACACGCGAATTGATGATCTTCGCAACAAGTGCGGCAGATGTTGTGATGAATCCATCGACCAGAATAAGCATCCGACAGCTGGCCGCCTCGATCATTCCACCAGCGATCGTGGCAATTTCATAGCCACCGAACCGTGCCAGGTTCTCAAAAGCTGATTCCGAGATCCCGTGCATTTCTATCGCCGACAGAATAACCTTGGCTTTATGTTTAATGCCCTCGGAGTTCAGCCCCGCTCCAGGACCGACACATTCGTCGACCGGCAATCCACACATTATGGACATCAGGGCCGAGGCAGGTGTGGTGTTGCCGATACCCATCTCACCAAACCCGATCACGTTGCTTCCCGCCTCAAAAAACCGGCGGACGATCTGTCGACCGTTGTTAAAAGCCTTCATGCAGTTTTCCATGCTCATGGCGGGCTGATGTAGAAAGTTCTCGGAGCCAAACGCAACCTTTGCGTCGATCAACCTCGGATGGGCCTCGAAACAGTGATTCACGCCGGCGTCGACCACCCACAAATCCATGCCGTAAACCCTCGACAGTAGCCCTATCCCGCCACCGCCTTGCAGAAAGTTATTCACTTGCTGCCAGGTAATCTCCACCGGACACGGGCTTACGCCTTCGGCCGTGATCCCATGATCAGCCGCAACGGTGAGCATTATCGGATTCTTCAATTGCGGCGTAAGCGTATTCTGGATAAGACC
>JAIFNM010000153.1 GCA_020047725.1 Betaproteobacteria bacterium | reverse complement strand
TTGCGCAGGATGACCGTGATCTTTGGCGTGGTGCAGGAAGCAAATGCGAAAAGCATCTTGGCGCCGTGACGAATGATGCCGCCACGCTCTTCTTCAACACCCGGAAGGAAGCCGGGAACGTCGACGAGTGTGACCAATGGAATGTTGAACACGTTACAGGTACGAACGAAGCGAGCAACCTTGTCAGCGGCGTCGAGGTCAAGCGCCCCGGCCATGACCATCGGTTGATTGGCGACGATGCCAACAACGACACCGGAAAAACGCGCAAAGCCGACGATGATGTTGCGCGCAAAACTGGCGTGTACTTCGAGCATTTCACCGTTGTCGACTAAGCGCCGGATGATCGCATACATGTCCAGCGGCTCGCTTGGATCGGCCGGGATGAGATCATCAATCCCGTGATCCTGCATCGTATGGACCGGCGTCGAGAGGTCGTGGGGTGGATCTTCAGTATTGTTGGACGGCATGTACGACAGAATGTGCTTGACCAGTTCGATCGCGTGCTGATCGTCCTCGGCGATGAACTGGGCATTGCCGCTGACCGAGGCGTGCATTTCTGCACTACCGATTTCTTCAATGGTCGTCGTACGTCCCGTGACAGCCTTGATGACTTCCGGCCCGGTCAGGCACATGTAGGAATTCTTGCGCGTCATGATGACGAAATCCATCAGCGCAGGCGAGTAGGCGGCACCTCCTGCGCAGGGGCCACAGATGACGGCAATTTGCGGAACAACGCCGGACAGCAAAACGTTCGAGTAGAAGACATCACCGTAACCCGAGAGCGCGTCTACGCCTTCCTGAATGCGCGCCCCGCCGGAGTCCTTGAAGGCGACGACCGGTATGCCGACCTTCTGAGCATAGCGCATGGTGCGCGTGATCTTTCGCGCCTGCATTTTGCCAAGCGTTCCGGCCAGAACGCTGAAATCCTGGCTGAATGCCGCAACCTGCTTGTTTCCGAGGTAGCCGGAACCGGTGATTACGCCGTCAGCCGGAAGTTCGCGGCCTTCCATGCCGAAATGTACTGCGTTGTGACGCGCGTGCATTCCGAGTTCCTGAAAGGTTCCTTCGTCAAACAGCGCGCTTACGCGCTCGCGCGCAGAAAGCATGCCTTTGGCGTGCATTGCTTCCAGTTTTTCGGGTTTGATGTAGTTGGTGATCCGTTCGCGCTTTTTGCGCAAGGATTCGATCAGCTTTTTTTCGATTGTCATGGGTATTACCTAGTGATGGTTGGTGCCAAAAACGCATTCCTCGTTCGGGCATTGAGCCAGAAGTTTGCCGTTGTCATTATATTGGCCGAAAAATAGTAAAGGCAGCCTTTTGGCTGCCTTTTCGTATTTAAAGCCACATCGTCAGTTAATCCGTGAACCGGGATTCAAGGATGTCGACGGCGGGGAGTCGCTTGCCTTCAAGGAATTCGAGGAAGGCGCCACCGGCGGTCGAGATGTAACCGACCTTGTCTTCGATCTTGAAGGCATTGATGGCTGAGACGGTATCACCGCCACCGGCCAGGGTGAAGGCCTTGGACGTGGCGACAGCGGCCGCCAGAGCCTTGGTGCCGTTGGCAAATGCGTCCATCTCGAATACGCCGACCGGACCGTTCCATACTACTGTGCCCGCGTTGGCGATGATTTCAGCCAGCGCTTTTGCCGAATCCGGACCGATATCAAGGATCATGTCGTCGTCTGCGACGTCATTGACACTCTTTACTGTTGCAACGGCGGTCGCCGAGAACTCCTTGGCACAGACGACGTCGGTGGGCAACGGAACCTTGACCTTGGCCATGACGGCCTTGGCCTGATCTACAAGGTCGCGCTCGGCAAGCGACTTGCCGATATTTTTGCCAGACGCTAGCAGAAATGTATTGGCAATACCGCCCCCAACGACGAGTTGGTCGACTTTCGACGAGAGGCTTTCCAGCACCGTCAGCTTAGTCGACACTTTGGAGCCGCCAACGATGGCGACCATCGGATGAGCCGGCTGGGCCAATGCTTTGGTCAGAGCTTCGAGTTCTGAGGCAACACAGGGACCTGCGCAGGCGATCTTGGCGTACTTGCCCATGCCGTAGGTAGTTGCTTCAGCGCGGTGTGCGGTACCGAAAGCATCCATTACCCATACATCGCAAAGTGCGGCCATCTTCTGCGAGAGTTCGTCGTTGCATTTCTTCTCGCCCTTGTTGCAGCGGGCATTTTCGAGCATGACAACTTCACCAGCCTTGACTTCGAAGCCCCCGTCAACCCAGTTCTGAACCAGGCGAACGTCCTTGCCGAGCAGTTCAGACATGCGCTTGGCAACCGGTGCCAGGGAGTCTTCAGGCTTGAACTCGCCCTCGGTAGGACGGCCAAGGTGGGAAGTAACCATCACGGCAGCACCCTTGGCGAGCGCGTACTTGATGCCAGGCAGTGCGGCACGGACGCGGGTGTCGTCGGTAATGGCGAGATTGTCATCCTGGGGTACGTTCAGGTCGGCGCGAATAAAAACACGTTTGCCTGAAACGTCCAGATCGGTGAGGCGTTTGAAAGTCATGGCGGTACTCTATTCAATTGTTTGAACAAAAAAAGGGGCACCGCGGTGCCCCTGTGTCCGGGTATTACTTGGACATTACGCGAGCCATTTCCAAAACCTTGTTGGAGTAGCCCATTTCGTTGTCGTACCAGGCAACAACCTTGACGAAGGTCTTGTCGAGCTGGATGCCGGCTTCCGCATCGAACACGGAGGTGCAGGTTTCTCCAACGAAGTCGGTTGAGACAACCTTGTCGGTGGTATAGCCGAGCACGCCCTTCATCGGGCCTTCGGAGGCAGCCTTCATGGCCGCGCAGATTTCTTCATAAGAAGCTTCCTTGTTGAGTTCGACGGTGAGGTCGACTACGGAAACGTCAGATGTCGGAACGCGGAATGCCATTCCGGTGAGCTTCTTGTTCAGTTCGGGGATAACTACACCGACAGCCTTGGCAGCACCCGTCGAGGACGGGATGATGTTTTCAAGAATGCCACGACCGCCACGCCAGTCCTTGTTCGAAGGGGCGTCAACAACCTTCTGGGTTGCCGTAGCCGCGTGAACCGTGGTCATCAGGCCGCGCTTGATGCCGAAGTTGTCGTTCAGTACCTTGGCGATCGGTGCCAGGCAGTTGGTCGTGCAGGATGCATTGGAAATAATGTCCTGACCGGCGTAGGTCTTGTCATTTACGCCGAAAACGAACATTGGGGTATCATCCTTGGACGGGGCGGACAGGATGACCTTCTTTGCGCCAGCGGCGATGTGCTTGGCAGCCGTTTCCTTGGTCAAGAACAAGCCGGTCGATTCGACAACAACATCTGCACCGACTTCGTTCCACTTCAGCTCAGCAGGATCCTTGACGGCGGTCAGGCGAATTTTCTTGCCGTTGACAATGAGGTTGTTACCTTCGACGGACACTTCACCTTTGAAGCGACCATGTACGGAGTCAAACTTGAGCATGTAGGCCAAGTAATCAGGCTCGAGCAGATCGTTGACGCCAACGATTTCGATGTCGCTGAAGTTTTGCACAGCTGCACGGAACACCATGCGCCCAATACGGCCAAAACCGTTGATACCCACTTTGATAGTCATGATTCACTTTCCTCGTTAAAAAAATTAAAGGGCGACAATGGGTGTGCTAATCCGCATCAACCACACAGCCATCATCTCTATACCAAAAACAAATGACCATAAGCCAGGAGGGATTCGGTTGAACGACTCCAGCCTGCGGCGGACTTTTCGTAAGCTTTGCAAGCGCCCAAAGAACGAACGTAAAGGCGCTTCAGCAAACGACCGCATGAGAGTTGATATTATGATCCAAATCAAAGGATTTTTCCAGTGCAGACAGGAATAACAGCTCGATGTTGCGCTCTGACGACTATGCGAATTTTATATTTATTGCTGGTTACGTGCGTCAGTGGCGGCGTGTGTTAACCAAGAGCCTGGTTCGCCTAAAGGCGTTCTCCCTTTTTCTCATTCCGTGATGCGGATTCCACTTGCTCAGTTGCTTTTTTTGTAAGTGCTGCGGAACGAACGCTTGGACACGGTATAGAGCTAAATGGGTTATGGAATAATTTTGGAATGAGTGTCGCGGCACGGCATATTTTTCACATAGAATAACTCTGATGCGGCTACTTGGCACGGTATCCCTCGGTAAGAACCACGAAACTACTACGAAAAGGTGTTATTGAAATGACCATCACTTCCTCGCCATCATGGGCCGCCCTAGGAACTCACCAGAAAGCACTTGCCGCAACTCACCTGAGAGAGTTGTTTGCTAGGGAGCCAAACCGCGTGGAGTCGCTCTCTCTATCCTTTGGCGGGATGTTTTACGATTTCTCCAAACAACGAGTCACTGCCGAAACTCTCAGGTTGCTCACCGAACTTGCCAGAGTGGCCGGCGTTCAAGAGCGGGCAGAACGGATGTTTTCGGGCGAGCGCATCAATGTTAGCGAGGACCGTTCAGTTCTACATGTTGCCTTGCGCCGTTCCGCTGGCCCATTCCCGAGCAGCCAGTTTGACGTAATGCCTGATGTCATCAAGACGCGATTGCGTATGGCTGAATTTGCAGAACGCTTGCGAGCCGGGAAATGTATTGGGCATAAGGGGATGCCGATTCGGGATGTTGTAAATATTGGTATCGGCGGTTCGGATCTAGGGCCAAAAATGATGGGGCAGGCGCTGCGTTCGATTAGCCATCCTGCACTAGGTGTCCACTATATTTCGAATCTTGACGGCGCCCAGTTAGCGCCCCTGCTCCAGACCCTTGATCCACGCACGACACTTTTCGTTATCGTCAGTAAAACATTTACAACTCAAGAAACCATGATCAACGCGAATACGGCGCGAAATTGGCTACGTGCGAATCTTGGGGATGATCTAGTGTCTGAAAACCATTTCGCTGCCGTGTCGAGTCGCCCAGAGAGGGCAGTCGAGTTTGGCGTCAGTGGGGACCTGGTTTTCCCAATATGGGATTGGGTTGGCGGGCGATACTCTCTGTGGTCTGCTGTTGGTCTGGCTCTGATGATTGCCATTGGTCCTCACGCTTTCGATGAAATGTTGCGTGGTGCCGAGCGCATGGATGAGCACTTCCGCACAGCGCCACTCGAGCGTAACTTGCCGGTAGTTATGGCGCTGATCGGTATCTGGAACACCAATTTCCTCGGTGCATCAACCAATTCCGTGTTGCCCTACAACGAGTCTCTCAAGTATTTTCCATCCTTTTTGCAGCAGCTCGAAATGGAAAGCAACGGCAAGTCGGTGAGCATCGGTGGAGAGGCCATGGATTGCGCCACATGCCCCATCGTCTGGGGCGAGTTGGGCAACAACGGGCAGCACGCGTTCTTCCAGCTCCTGCATCAGGGGGGGCGTATCGTGCCTTGCGATTTCATTGCGGCGGCTCGTTCCGATTTTCCGTTGCCGGAGCATCAGGAGGCTTTGCTCTCCAATTGCTTCGCACAAAGTGCGGCGCTAGCCTTCGGCAAAAATAAAGATGAGGTGCGCGCCGACTTGGAGAACGAGTCGATGAGTGCGCAGGAGATCGCTGACCTGCTGCCTCATCGGGTTTTTGCTGGCAACCAGCCTTCGTCAACGCTGCTGATGAGCAGTCTGAATCCGGGGGCCTTGGGGTCTTTGGTGGCGCTTTATGAGCATAAGGTTTTTGTTCAGGGGGCCATCTGGGGAATCAATTCGTTTGATCAGTGGGGCGTGGAACTGGGCAAGGCGGTTGCAAATCGCATTCTTCCGGCAATTCGGGATCAGGAATTGGCGAAATTGCTCGACGCATCGACCCAAGGGCTGTTATCTTTTGCACGAAAGCATCTTTAGCGCTTTGGATTTCTTTCCGCGGGATGTTTTTTGTTTCGGCTTGATACAGAACGATGAGGAATGAAATGAATATCGTAACCGTTTCCACGACCCCCTTCTCCGGGCAGAAACCGGGGACTTCGGGGTTGCGCAAGAAGGTCAAGTCCTTTAGTCAGCCACGCTATCTGGAGAATTTTGTCCAGTCCATTTTTGACACGCTTTCGGGCCAGGAAGGAATGACGCTGGTTCTCGGTGGAGATGGCAGGTACTTCAATGACGTGGCAATTCAGACCATTCTGCGCATGGCTGCGGCGGCGGGTTTTGGTCGGGTGCTCGTCGGGCAGGGCGGAATTCTTTCCACTCCCGCAGCCAGTGCCGTCATCCGCAAGCGCCGTGCATTTGGTGGCATCATCCTGTCTGCAAGCCATAATCCTGGTGGGCCTGATGAAGATTTTGGCATCAAGTACAATCTCGGAAACGGTGGGCCAGCTAACGAGGCATTTACCGACGCTGTATATAAGCGAACTCAAGAAATAAACGCCTATTGCACAGTAGAGTCGGCTGACATCGATCTTGAGCGATTGGGCGAGACGATCATTGGCGCTATGGTTGTTGAGGTCATCGACCCGGTGGCAGATTACGCCGAGCTTCTTGAATCCTTGTTCGACTTCGAACAGATTGCTAGTTTCTTGGCTCGCCCCGATTTCCGCATGCGTTTCGACGCAATGCATGCCGTCAACGGACCCTATGCGCACACTATTCTCGAGGGGCGTCTGGGTGCTCCCGCTGGTACCGTGATCAACGGTACTCCTCTGCCGGATTTTGGTGGCGGACATCCTGACCCGAACCCGGTTTATGCTGCTGCCCTCGTTTCGGCGCTCGCTGACCCGAGTTCCGGATTGTCTTTCGGCGCTGCGTCCGACGGTGATGGTGATCGCAATATGATCGTTGGACGGAATTTTATTGTCAGCCCGAGCGACAGTATCGCCATCATCGCCGCCAATTACAAACTGATTCCTGCTTACGCCAAAGGTTTGGCGGGAGTGGCGCGTTCCATGCCGACCAGTTGTGCACTGGATCGAGTTGCGGTTGAACTTGGCATCCCGTGCTATGAAACCCCGACCGGTTGGAAGTATTTCGGAAATCTGCTTGATGCCGGTAAAGCTACACTTTGTGGCGAAGAGAGCGCAGGAACCGGATCCAATCATGTGCGTGAAAAAGACGGTTTGTGGGCCGTTCTCTACTGGCTCAACATCCTGGCTGTCCGAAACGAACCGGTCGATCAAATCGTCCGTGAGCACTGGCGGCATTTTGGACGTAACGTGTACTCGCGGCATGACTATGAAGGTATCGAAGCGACGAAGGCCGAGACGCTTTTTTCCGAACTCCGTCAAAAGCTGCCAACGCTGCCTGAAAAAGTATTTGGAGGTCTACGTATCAAGGAGGCTGACGATTTTTGCTATACGGACCCAGTCGACGGTTCGCGCAGCGAGAAGCAGGGCATCAGGATTTTGCTCGACGATGGGTCGCGTGTTGTCTTCAGACTGTCAGGTACTGGCACGGAAGGAGCTACCTTGCGGCTCTACCTTGAGCGCTATGTGGCCGATCCAGCCTTGCACGAGATACCGACGCAGGAAGCGCTTGCACCTCTTATCGCACTTGCTGAGCAAGTGGCTCGTATTGCTGAGATTTCAGGGCGAAATGCTCCGGATGTGATTAGTTGAAAGTGATGATTCATATCAGTTGTTATTGAAGGGCCAATCAGTTTTTTTCAGGGGGTGCCAATATGTTGGAAAGGCGGAGTTTTACATTACCAGGTAAGGCAGTTGCACTGGTTCTTGCCGGAGGTCGTGGAAGTCGGTTGCACGAGTTGACTGACAACCGGGCTAAGCCAGCGGTCTATTTCGGCGGCAAATTCCGGATTGTCGATTTTGCCATGTCCAACTGCGTAAACTCGGGTATTCGGCGTATTGGAGTCGTAACCCAGTACAAGTCGCACAGCCTGTTGCGCCACCTTCAGCGTGGCTGGGGTTTTCTGCGTGGCGAAGTCAATGAGTTTGTCGACCTGCTGCCAGCACAACAGCGTGTGAATGAGGAGTCCTGGTATCGCGGAACGGCAGATGCGGTTTATCAGAACATCGATATTCTTTCGACCTACGATCCTGCGCCCGAGTATGTCGTGATCCTTGCGGGTGATCATGTGTACAAAATGAACTACGCGGCAATGCTGATTGACCACGTGGAGAGCGGCGCTGAATGCACCGTTGCGTGTATCGAAGTGCCGCGTAAGGAAGCTAGCGGGTTTGGTGTGATGGCGGTTGATGCAAATCAACGGATCACTGAATTCGTGGAAAAACCTGCGGATCCACCAGCCATTATCGGCAAGCCGGACTATTCACTGTGCAGCATGGGAATCTACATTTTCAATGCCAAGTATTTGTACAGTGAACTTAAGCGGGATATCGCCGATCCGACCTCCAGTCATGATTTCGGCAAAGACATCATTCCATATGCCGTGAAGAATGGTCTCGCAAAGGCGCACTCGTTCAATCGCAGTTGCGTACATGCCCCAGAAGAGAAACCCGGAAAAGAGGATTATTGGCGGGATGCAGGTACTGTTGACGCTTATTGGGAGGCTAATGTTGATCTCACAGCGACTGAGCCGGCTCTGAATTTATATGATCGCAACTGGCCGATATGGACCTACCAGCAACAACTTCCGCCAGCCAAATTTGTCCACAATCAGATTGATCGTCACGGAATCGCAATTGAGTCGACGGTTTCTGGGGGGTGCATCATTTCGGGTGAAATGAACCGTTCGTTGTTGTTTTCTTCGTGCCGTGTCCACTCCTACTCCAAGGTAAATTGGTCGGTACTGTTGCCAGATGTTGATGTTGGCCGCGGAGCACGGCTGAACCGATGCATTATCGACCACGGCGTAAGAGTTCCACCAGGAATGGTTATTGGCGAGGATCCTGGGGAAGATGCACGACGCTTCCGGCGTACAGAGAATGGCATTACGCTGGTTACCCAGCAGATGCTCGATCGGCTCGCCTGATCAAACCACTCTGATGAGCTAATCGACCATTTGACCGAACTGCCGATTTATCGCAGTTCGGTTGCTGGTTGGGTCAGAGAATGACAGCTTCTTTCCAAGTCGCATAGGCGACAATATCTGTTGAATGAATTCCATGCGCATATTACATGTTGCTTCCGAAATATATCCCTTGGTCAAAACTGGCGGTTTGGCCGATGTCGTCGCTGCGCTACCTCCTGCTCTTGTCAAGCGCGGGCTCGATGCGCGGGTTCTGGTGCCTGGGTTACCAGGCATTCTCAAGGGCATGTCTGATCTCAAGCCATTGACAAGGATTGGTCCGGCGTTTGGAGCGGCTGTAGTGACGCTGCTCTCGGGCCGCCTGCCTGACAGTGGTGTGCAAGCTTACGTGATCGATGCTCCCTTTCTTTATCGGCGAGAAGGCAATCCGTATGTCGGCCCTGATGGTCACGACTGGAGCGACAATCATCGGCGTTTCGCACTGCTAGGGTGGGTGGCTGCTCATATCGCTTCAGGTGAACTGGATCCCGACTGGCAGCCGGACGTTGTTCACGCGCACGACTGGCACACCGGGCTGGTACCCGTTTATATGGCTCAAAATCCCGGAATGAAAGCGGCGACTGTTTTTACCGTACACAATCTGGCTTTCCGTGGGATATTTTCGCTCGACTGCCATGCCGAACTTGGATTGCCGACGCGTAAATTGACTCCGCATGGCATCGAGTTTCACGGCAAGTTGTCGTTCATGAAGGCTGGTCTGGTCTATTCAAATAGAATAACAACTGTTTCGCCGACTTATGCTCGCGAGATCCGAACTCCGGAATTCGGTTGTGGTCTTGAGGGTGTGTTGCGTGACCGCGGCGTCGACCTTTCCGGTATTCTCAATGGCGTTGATTACGAGATATGGAATCCGGACGACCCGGCCATAGCTCAGTCTTACAGTACAGACAATCTCGACGGAAAAATTGCATGCAAGAGCGCTTTGCAAAGGGAACTTGGTCTTTCAGATAAAGCCATTGGCCCATTGTTTGCCGTCGTTAGTCGATTGACGTCGCAGAAAGGTATGGACCTGCTGCTGGCTGCACTACCCGATTTGCTTCGCGAAGGTGCTCAGCTTGCTGTGCTCGGCACGGGTGAGGGTGACCTTGAGGCAGGTTTTCAATACGCTGCTTCAGCCAATCCTGAGAACGTGGCAGTGCATATTGGATATGATGAAACAATGTCGCATCGCTTTATGGCCGGAGCAGATATCTTCCTGGTTCCGTCGCGCTTTGAACCCTGCGGTCTGACACAGCTATATGCCTTGCGCTACGGTACTTTACCTCTCGTGAGAAGGGTCGGTGGTCTTGCTGATACTGTCGTTGATGCAACAGCTGAAAATCTTCAGGCTGATTGTGCGACCGGCTTCGTATTTAACGATGCGGTTCGCCAGGCGCTTGGCGCACGTATCCGTGAGGCATGCATTCTTTACCACGACAAAGCCACCTGGCAGAAAGTTCAGCGGCGGGCCATGGTTCAGGACTATTCTTGGGATGATTCCGCAGCGAACTATGAGGCACTCTATCGCAGTCTTTAATTCACCTTTTTCTTTTGCCGACGGTAGCATGGCAAGCGATGGAAGGTAATACAAAAAAGCCCGGCGAACGCCGGGCTTTTTTTGAACGCTTACTTGGTGCCGTTGAGCAGCGCGGCGATATCGGCTTCCGCTTCAATCCAGTCGCGTACAGAGTCACTCTTGAACTGATTGCTTTCTGCGCGATAGTAGGCTGCTTCGGCAACCATGCGATAGCGCTGGGCGTCGCTGATTACCATGGTCTTGCTGGAACCTTTGGCAGCAGGCTTTGCTGCTGAAGTATTTTTTGTTGCCGTTTTTGCCACCGCGGGTTTGGTTGCAGTGGGTTTTTTTGCCTCAGGCTTGGCCGTAGCAGGGGCCACGGTGGCGGGTTTTTTTACGGCAGGTTTGGCAGCGGCAGGAGCCTTGATGGCCGCTGGTTTCTTGTCCGCAGGTTTTGCACTAACAGTCACAGTCTTGGTCGCTGCTTTCTTGGGGACTGTTTTAGTGATCGTCTCGGCCATGGTTCTCTCCTTCAGGGGGTGGAAATGTTGCTACCAAAATTTAGATCAACGCTGCAATTATACTACAAATGCATTAATTGTAACCGACTGATTTTGTGCGGATTATTTAACCATTCGACCGGCTTCTGGAGTTAGTTCGTGTTCTCAGGTGGCCGGTGTGTTTCAGATCGTTTGGGGATACGCCCGTGCAGTCGGGCCAATTCGCCAAGGCGTTCAGCGTGCCACGAAGCAACCTGCTCCCAGCCGAAACGCCATTCCCATGAGCCCTCTGCCTGGCTCGGCTGGTTCATGCGATGCGTTGAGTCAAGGCCAAGTACGTCCTGCATCGGGATGATGGAAAGAGCGGCAACAGAGACCGACGCGACGCGAATCATGTCCCAATTAATGGATTCACCGCTGATCCCAAGATACCGGCGAACGTAGTCCTTATCTTCTGGTGCGAGGGTGCTCCACCAACCACACGTTGTATCATTGTCGTGGGTGCCGGTATAAACGACCGTATTGGCCTCGAAGTTGTGTGGCAGATAGAGATTGTCCGTATGGCCGTCAAAAGCGAACTGCAGAATGCGCATGCCAGGCAAACCTATCGATTCGCGCAGTGTGGTGACTTCGGGTGTGATGATGCCAAGATCTTCGGCAATGATTCTAAGCGTGCCCAAGCCCATGTCGTGCTTCTTGTTCAAAGCCTTTGTCAGCGCGCTAAAGAAAGCGGCTCCTGGTCCTTTTTTCCAGTGTCCGTTAACGGCAGTCTTCGAGTCGGCCGGAATTTCCCAATAGGACTCAAAACCGCGAAAATGATCAATGCGGACGATATCGCAAAGCGCCAGTGTCGTGCGCATTCGCTCGATCCACCAGCAGTAGCCTTCCTTGGCGTGTGCAGGCCAGTTGTAGAGCGGGTTTCCCCAATGCTGGCCGGTCGTGCTGAAGTAGTCGGGAGGAACGCCGGCAACAACGCGCGGTCTTCCATTGGCATCGAGATCAAACAATTGCTGATTGGCCCAGACGTCGGCACTGTGAACTGAGACAAATATCGGCATGTCGCCAACGATTTGAACTCCCCGTGCGTTGGCGTAGCCTTTAAGCGCTGCCCACTGTTCATAGAATCGCCATTGGCAGAACTTCCAGAAATTGCACTCGTCTTCGAGCTTTTCGGTGGCTTCTTTCAACGCTCTTGGCTTGCGCTGAGCAAGCGCCGCCGGCCAGTCTTGCCAGACTTTGCCGTAGCTACTATGGTTCTTATCAAGGGCCATGAATAGCGCATAGTCATCGAGCCACTCGCTGGCGCTGGTACAGAACACTGAAAAGGATTCATTTTCTTTGCGCTGTGCATCAGCGAAGAACCGTTCAGCTGCCAAACGCAATCGCGCCATGCGATA
This sequence comes from Betaproteobacteria bacterium, assembly GCA_020047725.1. Taxonomy (GTDB): domain Bacteria; phylum Pseudomonadota; class Gammaproteobacteria; order Burkholderiales; family Rhodocyclaceae; genus Propionivibrio. The sequence goes on along the minus strand of JAIFNM010000153.1, from coordinate 13,204 downwards.
GCCTTGTACTACCGGGAAATCGACGCGGCCGTTTTTGAAGTAAGGGTCAGGAGCGATATCCGCATGCGTTAGCCAGCCGGCTTCTCGAAGTTGAGCCAAGTCAATCAGTAGCTCATTGCCGGCGAATGCTGAAGGCGTCATGTAAGGCGAATTCCCGGGGCCTATGCCGCCAAGGGGAAGAATCTGCCACAGCGTCTGGTTTCCTGCGACCAGCCAGTCAACGAAATGATAGGCTGATGGCCCTAGGTCACCTGAGCCATGCGGACCGGGAAGCGACGTTGGGTGCAGCAGAATGCCGCTTTGTCGGGTAAATGCCATGAGAATCTATTCCTGCGAGAGTAGCTGCACGCTACGTGAGGATAATGTAGTGGTGATCTGCTTCTCCAGTGGCGCAAAGGGTGAGTCGGCACTGCTATCGCAGAGTTGACGCCAAGCGCCTGATGGCAGATGGAAACATCTAGCTTCAGCATCTCGATTGATAAGCACAAGCAGCGCTTGAGAATTATATTCGGTGTCTTCTGGATCTAGAATTAGACCCAGCGCTTCGAGGTGTGATGAATGCCAGTCATCCCAGCCCATCTCGCGTCCATCCGGGTGCCACCAGAGAATATCGCGCTTTCCTCGTGCTTTGGTTTCGCCAGTTAACCATGCGCTTCGCCTCAGCTGCGGAAAGAAATTTCGCAGTTTGATGAGCCTAGCCGTAAAAGCTATCAGGCCCGTGTCGGCATGTGGCCAGTCAATCCAGGTTAGTAGGTTGTCCTGGCAGTAGGCATTATTGTTGCCAGACTGGGTACGACCCAGTTCGTCGCCACCCTGCAGCATCGGAACGCCTTGGGCTACAAAAAGGGTGGTCAGAAGTGCGCGCTTCAATTGAAAGCGCCGCTTGAGAACCTCCGGGTCGTGGCTCTCGCCTTCTTCGCCACAATTCCAGGAGAGATTATGGCCATGTCCGTCGCGGTTATTCTCGCCGTTGAGTTCGTTATGCTTTTCTTGATAGCTGACCAGATCGCGCAAGGTAAAGCCATCATGCGCGGTGATGAAGTTGACTCCGGCCTGCGGGGCACGTCCGGCATGGCGAAATATTTCGCTTGATCCGGCAAGGCGCTGGGCAAGGCAGGCCACTCCGGTCTCACGAGTTAGCCAGAAGGCCCGGATGTCGTCACGAAATCGGTCGTTCCATTCTGCCCAGCCGGCTGGGAATCGCCCCAGGTGATACCCATCGGGGCCTAAATCCCAAGGCTCGGCAATCATTTTGACACCGGATAGCAGCGGGTCCTGACGGACTGCCGTCAGGAAGCCGCTATCACGGGTCAGCGCGGCAGCCAGATCAAAGCGGAAGCCGTCTACGTGCATTTCGCCAACCCAGTAACGCAGGGCGTCCATAACGAGCTGCAGGACGCGCGGTGTGGCCAGGTTGAGGGTGTTACCGCAACCGCTGAAATTCTCATAGCGATTGAGATCGTCGGATGGCAGGCGATAGTAACTGGCGTTGTCGATGCCCCGGAGCGATATGGTGGGTCCGCTTTCATCGGTTTCGGCCGTATGGTTGAACACTACGTCGAGGATGACTTCGATGCCGGCCGTATGCAGCGAATGCACCATTGATTTGAATTCGTGGATAACTGATTGGCCACCCACGCGGGCTGCATAACGTGGTTCGGGTGCAAAAAAAGCAAGTGTGTTGTAACCCCAGTAGTTGGCGCGGCCGCTATGAACAAGCCGTTCTTCGTCCAGGAAACAATGCACAGGCAACAGATTGACCGCCGTAATACCAAGGTGCCGGAAGTGATCAAGCATGGCTGGAGAGGCCAGTCCAGCATAGGTTCCACGCGTTGCTTCGGGGACGCCTGGATGTTGCCGTGTCGCTCCCTTGACATGGATTTCGTAAAGCACCGAGTCAGCCCAGGGTATTGCTGGAGGAGCATCGTTGCCCCAGTCGAAATACTCGTCAACAACACAAGCCTTGAGGCAGTTCGACGAGGATGGAAGGTGCTCGTAGGTGAAAATGCCAGTTAGCTCACGTGCATATGGATCCAGCAGCAAGCGTTGCGCGTCGAAGCGATGGCCGGGCGCTGCCGGGCCTTGGACACGAAAGGCATAGCATATGCCAGGAGCCGCTCCAGGAAGATAGCCGTGCCAGACTTGGTCAGTACATTTTGGAAGAGGCATTACTCGCATCGCACTGCCTTCGAAAATGCACAATTCAACCAGCTCGGCGTGCGCCGAGAACAGCGTGAAATTAACGCCTGAGCCATCCCAGTGAGCTCCGAGCGGCCACGACCGCCCTTCCTTAAGCTCGGTAGCGGTACTCAGTGTTTCCATTCAAAAAATACAGTAGCCAGAGGTGGAATGGTCAGCGAGACCGACCATTCGCGACCATGGGCGGGAATCTGCTCGGCATCAACTACGCCAAACTCGTTGCCTACGTTGCTGCCGCCGTAGTGCTGTGAGTCGGTATTCAGTCGCTCGTGATACTCGCCCGGGCCGGGGACTCCAATTCGGTAGCCATGACGAACGACTGGCGTGAAGTTGCAAACGCACACCATGGCACGTGATCGGTCACGGCCACGGCGGACGAAAGAGATCACGGAATTATCGGAGTCGTTGGCAGAAATCCATTCGAAACCGGCGGGATCAAAGTCCAGCTCGTGCAGCGCAGGGGTGTCTCGATAAAGCTTGTTCAGGTCCCTGATCAGGCAGCGCACACCGTCATGCTGGGGAAAGTCCAACAAGTTCCAGTCGAGTGACGACTGGTCATTCCACTCGCGCCATTGTGCGAATTCGCCACCCATGAATAGCAGCTTTTTGCCCGGATGTGCCCACATGAAACCGTAGAGTGTCCTCAGGTTGGCAAATTTTTGCCAATAGTCTCCGGACATCTTGCTGATCAGCGAACCTTTGCCGTGTACAACCTCATCGTGCGACAAAGGAAGAACAAAGTTTTCGGTAAAGGCGTATAACAGACCAAAGGTGAGTTGGTTGTGATGGAAGCGACGATGGATCGGGTCGTGACTCATGTAGTCTAGAATGTCGTGCATCCAGCCCATGTTCCACTTGTAATGGAAGCCCAGGCCTCCCATTGACGGCGGACGGCTTACCGACGGCCAAGCGGTGGATTCCTCGGCATAGGTCAATGCTCCCGGACATTCCTGGCCAATCGTCTCATTCATGCGGCGCAGGAAATGGACTGCTTCGAGGTTTTCCCTGCCACCGTAGATATTGGGTACCCATTCTCCAGCTGAACGACTGTAGTCACGATAAAGCATGGAAGCGACAGCGTCCACGCGAAGGCCATCAACGCCGTAATGCTCGATCCAGAAGAGGGCGTTGCCGACCAGATAATTGAACACCTCGCGGCGGCCAAAGTTGTAGATCAGCGTCCCCCAGTCCTGATGCATGCCTTCGCGCGGGTCGGCGTGTTCGTAAAGAGGCCTTCCGTCAAAGCGGCCAAGTCCGTGTTCGTCGGTAGGAAAGTGCGCCGGAACCCAGTCAACGATGACTTCGATTCCCGCCTTATGACATGCCGAAACGAAGTCGCAAAAACCTTGTGGTGAGCCAAAACGAGCGGTTGGTGCATAGAGGCCAAGCGGTTGATAACCCCATGAACCGTCGAACGGGTGCTCAGAAATTGGCAATAGTTCAAGATGTGTAAAGCCGAGGTCGGTGACGTAGGGAATCAGGGTTTCGGTAATGCGATGCCAGTCGGGAAAACCGCCGTCATCGGCTTGTCTCCAGGAGCTGAGATGAACCTCATAGATCGATACCGGCAAGTTAAGCTTCTTTGAGGTTTCAACCGAGGCGCGCGTTGTGGTCTGTGGCAGCTCACAGACGATTGAGGCCGTTGATGGACGCAGTTCCGCCGCAAAGCCATAGGGGTCGGCCTTGAGTGGAAGGACGTGCCCGTCTTTAGAGCGAATTTCGTATTTGTAGCAGGCACCAGATCCGACACCTGGCAGAAAGAGCTCCCATACGCCACATTCACGTCTGAGGCGCATCGGGTGCCGGCGACCATCCCAAGTGTTGAAGTCACCCACGACACTGACCCGTTGGGCATCGGGTGCCCAGACCGCAAAGGCCGTGCCTTTTACTCCGTCGATTTCCCGCAAATGGGCGCCGAGACGTTCGTAAGGGCGCAGGTGAGAGCCTTCGGCTAGCAACCAGACGTCAAGTTCTCCAAGCACCGTTGAAAAACGGTACGGGTCGTCAACCTCCTGTACCCCTCCTGGCCAGACGATGCGCAACCGATAGTCGAAAAACTTGTTACGGCCGAGAATGGAAGCCTCGAAAAACCCGGAGGATTCTCCCAGAGCATCGATTTTTCGTTGAGTCAGTTCGACCAGCACCTTTCCGCTCTCGGCGTCGATAATGGAAACCGACTTTGCTCCCGGTTGCAGGCTACGCAACCAGATTCGGCCCTTGGAGTCGGCATGCAGTCCGAGAACGGCAAACGGATCGCCATGTTCGCCGCGGCAGAGGGAAATGACTTCAGCTTTGCTCAACATGTCAGGCTTTCTTTAAAAGTGCGCCCATGTTCCACGTGTCAACGGCGTAGTCGCGAATGGTGCGGTCGGACGAGAAGGTTCCCATGCCAGCGACATTGAGAATGGCTTTGGTCTGCCAGTCGCCAGGGATGGTGTAAAGCTCATCGACGCGGGATTGCGTTGCAATGTAATCCGCGTAGTCAGCCAGCAGCAAGTAGTGATCACCGTAATTTACCAGGCTGTTGAAGACGTCGTGATAACGCTTTCGGTCGGTTGGCGAAAAGAATCCCCCGTCGATTTTGTTCAATGTCTCATTGAGCATAGCATTGTTCAGATAAATTGATTTTGGATCGTAGCCAGCTTTCCGGATTGCTTCGACCTGCGGTGTGGTATTGCCGAAAATGAAGATGTTTTCAGCGCCAACATTGTCTCGAATCTCGATGTTGGCTCCATCCTCCGTACCGATGGTCAATGCGCCGTTCATCGAGAACTTCATGTTACCTGTACCAGAGGCCTCGGTCCCTGCTGTGGAGATCTGTTCCGAGAGATCCGCGGCCGGCATGATCAATTCTGCGACAGAAACACCGTAGTTCGGTACGAATACCACTTTAAGCTTGTCGTTGGCGCGCGGATCGTTGTTGATGGTGTTGGCAACATCATGAATCAGGCGGATCACCTGTTTGGCCATGTAGTACGAGGATGCGGCCTTGCCAGCAAAAATCACGCAGCGGGGTGCGGTGTTGTCCGCCAGTCCGTGCAGGATCGCGTTGTAGCGGGTTACAACGTGCAGCACGTTGAGTAGCTGCCGCTTGTATTCGTGAATGCGTTTTACCTGGATGTCGAAAAGGCTGTCCGGGTTGAGAATAACGCCTGTCTCACGCTTGATGTAGTCGGCCAGTCGCAGTTTGTTGGTGCGTTTGGCTGCTGCAAATGAGGTTCGGAAACATTCGTCGTTGGCCAGTGGCCGTAGCTCTTGCAGACGGTCAAGGTTGAGCCGCCAATCCTTGCTGATGCGTTCGTCGAGCAGGCCGGAAAGCCCAGGGTTTGCCTGTGCCAGCCATCGGCGCGGGGTGACGCCGTTGGTCTTGTTGTGGAAACGATCCGGGTAGAGTTTTGCAAAATCGGAAAAAATCGTCTGGACCATCAGGTCCGAGTGCAACTGCGAAACACCATTGACTCGATGGCTGCCAACGATGGACAGGTGCGCCATGCGTACCCGCTTGTTGTCCTCGTTACCGTCCGCATCGTCAATCAGCGAGATGCGGCGGATGAGTTCGATGTTGCCGGGGAAGCGCAGTTCGACCTCCTTGAGGAATTCCTGATTGATACGGAAGATGATCCGCATGTGGCGTGGCAGCAGATAGTGCATCAGACCGACCGGCCACGTTTCTAGAGCTTCTGGCATCAGGGTGTGGTTGGTATAGGAGAAAATGCGCTTGCATTGACTCCAGGCCTCACTCCAGAGCATGCCGTAGTCGTCGCAAAGCAGGCGCATCAGTTCTGCAACACTGATTGCCGGATGCGTGTCATTGAGGTGGATGGCGACCTGATCGGCCAGGTTGTGCAAGCTCCCGTACTCCTCGAGATGATGGAACAGAATGTCCTGCAGTGATGCGGCAACGAAGAAGTATTCTTGTCTCAAGCGCAGTTCGCGACCCGCAGGGGTGCTGTCGTTCGGGTAAAGCACCCATGAAATGTTTTCAAACCGGTTCTTGAATTCGGCAGCGCGGGCATAGTCGCCGGAATTGAAGGCGTTCAGGTCGATTTGGGCTGGCGCACCGGCTTTCCAAAGCCGCAGGGTGCTTACGCGATCCGTGCCGTGGCCAGGTATAACGTAGTCAAAGGCACGGGCTTCTACGGCTTCAGCCGCATTCCATTCAGCCCACTCGCCATGGTGCTCGGCGGTGCCGCCAAAACGAACGGTAAAGTGAGTGCCAGGTCTCGGGAACTCCCAAGGTGTTCCGTCGACTAGCCAGGAGTCTGGATGTTCGATCTGTCCACCGTTAAGTATCGATTGTGCGAACATGCCGTACTCATAGCGCATGCCGTACCCCCAAGACGGGAGTTCCAGTGTGGCCATCGAGTCGAGGAAGCAGGCGGCCAAACGGCCGAGACCACCATTGCCAAGTGCGGCATCGGGTTCGCACTCAATGATATCGGTAAGTGATGGACCACCAACGGTAGAGAAGGCAGCGTCTGCCTTGTCACGAAGATCGAGCGCAGAGAGTGCGTTGTTCAATGTACGCCCGATCAAAAACTCCATGGACATGTAGTAGATGCGGCGCGTCTTTTTCTTGCGGTCGGCAACCTGTGTTCTTACCCAGCGTTCCGCCAGTTGGTCGCGAGCAACTTGTGAGAGGGCCTTGTAGATTTCCTTGGTGTTCGCAGTGATGGGCTCAGCGGCAACGGATTTGAGAAGCTTGTCGTCAATTTCAGCGTGAAACGCTGCGCCGTCAATGTTGGCTTTTTTGGCTTCAGACATCAGGCAAGTACTCCAGTAAGGTTGTTGGCGTTCCTTGGTGTTAAACAAGGAAGGTGTGGCTTCAAACGGTACCATTTAAAGAGGATAGCATTACACAAGTGTTGATGACGGCCAAGTCTAATTCATCCAAAGGGCTTTGGGCAAATTTTCAACGACATTCAGCAGCGTCCCATTAGGCATATGCTGGGGTATAGTGCAAGCTCAGTAGCGACGACGAACCAATGATCGGGGAGTGAGGGATGCGCGAGTTTTCCGGGACATGGATGCGCCATTCGGGCGATTTCTGGGGAGGTTTCGCCGCCATGCTCGTCGCGCTACCTGCGGCCGTGGCGTTCGGGGTTACCGTTTATTCCGCGATCAGCCCGCAATACGCTGCCTTTGGTGCTTTGGCCGGTATTCTCGGAGCGACGGCGCTTGGTCTCATCGCTCCTACCTTTGGTGGCACCGACCGGCTGATCAGTGCGCCTTGTGCGCCGGCAGCAGCCGTTCTTTCCGCGTTTGCCATCCAGTTGGTGTCACAAGGCGTACAGCCGCTTCCCATCGTCCTGATGATGACCGTTCTCGGCATTCTCACCGGCGTGATCCAGATGCTCATTGGTTTTCTTGGCATTGGCAAGCTGATCAAATACATTCCCTACCCTGTCGTCAGCGGTTACCTGAGCGGCGTCGGGCTGATTATCATCGGCGGGCAGCTCCCCAAATTTGCCGGAGCACCGGCCAGTACCTCCTGGTTCGATGCCCTGATAAAGCTGCAGCTCTGGGATTGGCGGAGCCTGGCTGTTGGCGGTGCGACCATCATTGTCATGATTGTGGCGCCGAAACTCACCAAGGCCGTGCCGGGTACCATTTTTGGAATACTGGCCGGCATTCTCACGTACGCCGGGATTGCCAGTACCGATCCCTCAATGCTCACTCTGGACGGAAACTCGCTGGTTATTGGGCCGCTCGGGGCGACCGGTGAAGGTTATGTCGAGTTGATTACCAATCGCTGGTATCAGATTGGTGACCTCAAGCTATCACAGGTCGGTGCTCTCGTTGGCAGTGCAATTACGCTGGCCGCCTTACTCTCTATCGATACTCTCAAGACTTGCGTCATTCTTGATCAGATGACCCGTACCCGCCACGATCCTAACCGTGAACTGGCGGCACAGGGTTTTGCCAACGTGTTGTCGTCGTCTATCGGTGGAATGCCCGGCGCTGGAACCATGGGGGCCAGTCTGGTAAACCTGACTAGCGGTGCAAAAACGCGGATCTCAGGGATTGTCGAAGGCGTTACAGCACTGGTCGTGGCTCTGCTGCTTGGCGCCTTTGTCGCCTGGATTCCGATCGCCACTTTGAGCGGTGTGCTGATTGTTGTCGGCTTGCGCATGATTGATACTGATCCTCTGCGTTTCCTTGAATCGCGTACGACTGTGCTGGACTTCTCCGTAGTCCTGGCTGTGGTTGGCACGGCACTTTTTGTGGGCTTGATAGCGGCGTCCGGCGTTGGCGTCGTCCTGTCGATCATCCTGTTCCTGCGCGAGCAGGTTGGCGGTAACGTAGTGCGCCGCAAGAGTTTCGTTGGACGGCGTTCATCGACCTGGTATCGACCGGAAGCCGAAATGCAGCGCCTTGAGCAACTCGGTGATACCGCCGTGATCTTCGAACTACAGGGCAGCCTGTTCTTCGGAACAACGCACCAGCTCTACCTGACGCTGGAGCCCGAGCTGGTGACGACCGATTACCTGATCCTCGACATGCACCGCGTGCAATCGGTCGACGTGACGGCTGTGCATATGCTTAATCTGGTCCGTGATGCCCTGTCCGAGCGCGGGGTTCCGCTGCTGCTTTCCAATGTCCGCGAGAGCTTGCCAAACGGGAGGAATCTGCGCGAGTTTCTGGAACTGGCCGGGCTGGGCTCGGACGGCGAAAAAGTGATCATCATGCCGACGCTCGAAGCCGCCATTGAGTGGGTTGAGGATCGCCTGCTCGGCGATGTGGGCAAGGCGGATGTCGATCTGCCACCGCTGGAATTGCACGAGATTGCCCTATTCAAGGGGAGCAAGCCGGATACACTGACTGATCTAAATGATTGCATGGAATCACGAAGCTACAAGGCCGATGAAACCATTTACTGCCTGGGCGATACGGATGCCAATCTCTACCTGATTCGCAGCGGAGAAGTCCGGATCATGGGCCGTGTCGGAGGGAGCTCGCGCATGTGTCATATCGCCACATTTGGTCGCGGTGAGTTCTTTGGCGGGCTAGCGTTTCTTGATCATCGGCCGCGCGGCAACGACGCAGTTTCGTCGAGGGATACCGAGTTATACGTCCTGACGCTGGAGAAGTTCAACTACCTAGCCGAAGAACACAAGCGTATTGCCTTTGTGCTGGTCTCGCAACTGGCGCGTACTCTGGCGATACGCCTGCGGCATGCGGATGACGAACTGACGTTGATGCAGGAAAACTAGCGGAAAAGGGAGCCCGGCGCTCAAGGGCGCCGGGTTGCGAAATGAAGCTTACTGACCTCGCCACTTGATCGAGCAGCCGATGCTGGCAATCTGCTCGGTCGGGCCCTGACCGGTAGCCGCAATCTGACGCATGGCGTCAAGCAATTCGCGGCGCGCATCGGGCTCGGCTGGTTTAATGCCGCTAGAGTCGAGGCGGCCTCGATACTGCAACTCCAGATCCTTGTTGAAACCAAAGAAATCCGGTGTGCATGCAGCACCGTAACTGCGGGCAACGCCCTGAGTCGGGTCGTAAAGATAGGGGAAAGGAAGGTTGAGGCTCTTGGACAGCTTTTGCATGTTGGCAAAAGAATCTTCCGGATAGGCGTGCGGGTCGTTGCTCATGATGGCAGCTACACCAATTCCCATGGCCTGGATCTCTACTGCGTCTCGACAGATGCGATCGATGATTGCCTTGACATATGGGCAATGATTGCAGATGAACATCAGCAGCAGGCCGTTAGGGCCGCGCAGGGATTCCAGTGTTTTGTGGGTGCCAAACGTATCGGTCAACTCAAAATCTGTTGCTTTCCAGCCAAAATTGCAAAGCGGGGCACTAACGGCCATAACTGCATTACTCCTATGATCTACGATGATTGTCAGTTTTCCATATAATACCATTATGAGTCTCCCTCGCTTTTACTGTCCCACCCCGTTGTCTGCCAATTCTCGCGTTGCTTTGCCTGAGGCGGCTGCGAGGCACGCCTGTCGAGTCCTGCGTTTGCGCGAGGGCGATGACCTTGTTCTTTTCGATGGCTCAGGTGGCGAGTATGCGGCAAGCATTGCAGTGGTCGAGCGGGAACGCGTGGCCGTGGATACTCGTGAATGGCACGACGTTGATTGCGAAGCGCCGATCAATGTGACGTTGGTACAGGCGCTCCAGTCTGGTGAAAAGATGGATTTGACGGTGCAGAAAGCCGTTGAATTGGGCGTTTCGCGTATTGTTCCAGTGACGTCCCGGCGCAGCGTGATTCGACTTGAAGGAGATCGAGCCGCACGGCGGATTGAACACTGGCGTAGCGTGGCGATTTCGGCCTGTGAGCAATGCGGGCGTAACCGTGTGCCCGACGTGTCGACTCTGGAAGGACTGGAGCGCTGGCTTGGTAAAGCAGACGACAAGGACGTATTGCGTTTGATGTTCGCCCCCGGATCGGCGCAGACTCTGGGCAGTATCGAGCCACCGGCACCGGGAGGACGGGTTGAGTTGTTGATCGGTGCGGAGGGTGGTCTGGCACCGGAGGAAGTGGAGAAGGCGGCCTTGGCCGGTTTCGTTTCTATCCGGCTCGGGCCGCGCATTCTGCGAACCGAAACGGCGGGTTTGGCCGCATTGGCGGCGATTCAGTGTTTATGGGGTGACTTCAGAAAGGGAGCGGATCATGTTTGAATCGGCAGAACTGGGACACAAAATCGACAAGGAAACCTTCCGCGAGGAGGAACCCAAGCTGCGCGCCGCGCTGCTCGACACGCAATTCGATTTCCGCGAGAACGGCAAGTTTCCCGTTGTCATCCTGATCAGTGGTGTTGATGGCTCGGGCAAGGGCGAAACGATCAACGTGCTCTACGAATGGATGGACCCGCGCTACCTGTCAACGATGGCCTTTTCAAGCCCGACCGACGAGGAGCGTGAGCGACCCTACATGTGGCGCTTCTGGCGGGCTTTGCCGCCCAAGGGCCGGATCGGCATTTTTTCCGGTTCATGGTATTCCAGCCCGATTGCCGAGCGCATTCTCGGCAATCTGTCGAAGGGCGATCTCGACCAGCGCATGGACCAGATCAACCGCTTCGAGGCGATGCTGGTCAACGAGGGTGCACTGGTGCTCAAGTTCTGGTTCCATCTGTCCAAGGATGGTCAGCGCCAGCGCCTGAAGGCAATCGAGAATGATCCGAGAACGGCCTGGCGGGTCACCAAGGAAAGCTGGTCGCGCCTGAAGACCTATGACAAATTGCAGGATGCGGCTGGCCACGTGCTGCGTATGACCAATACACCGTGGGCGCCGTGGATCGTTGTTGAAGGAACGGATGACAACTATCGTTCGCTGACGGTCGGCAAGATCATTCTTGATGCCATGCAAAAACGACTGGCCGACACGCGTGACCAGAATTTTCCCGTGGCACCGCCAATGGCACCCAAGATCGACAATCTTGATGTGCTGACTGCGCTCGATCTGACACAGAAGCTCGAAAAGAAGGCTTACGAAACGCAGCTTGCCAAGTGGCAGGGGCGGCTCTCCGAGCTAGTCCGTCATCCTGAATTCAAGAAGCGCTCGCTGATCCTGGCTTTTGAGGGATCGGATGCCGCCGGCAAGGGCGGCAGCATCCGGCGAATTACGGCGGCCATCGACGCGCGCCAGTACCAGATCGTGCCGGTCGCAGCACCGACCGAGGAAGAACGCGCGCAGCCCTACCTGTGGCGATTCTGGCGACAAATCCCGCGCGTTGGGCGGGTCAGTATTTTTGATCGCACCTGGTATGGCCGGGTACTGGTCGAACGTGTCGAGGGTTTCTGTTCCGAGGCGGACTGGCTGCGGGCCTATACCGAGATTAATGACTTTGAACATGAACTTTACAAAGATGGTGCGATTGTCATCAAGTTCTGGTTGCAGATCAGCGACAAGGAACAACTGCGGCGTTTCAAGGAACGCGAGAAGATCGATTTCAAACGCTTCAAGATCACCGAAGAAGACTGGCGCAACCGCGAGAAAGGCACGGCCTATCATGCGGCTGTATGCGACATGATTGATCGCACCAGCACCGGGCAATCGCCATGGACCATCGTTGAAGCCAACGACAAGAGCTTTGCCCGGGTGAAAATCCTGCAAACGATCTGCGAACGCCTGGAAGCGGCCTTGAAAACCGAGAAGCCAAAGGAAAAAGTCAAGGATAAGTTAAGACATGATTGAAGAGTTGAGTTCTGCCCACTTCGTATCGCTGTTTCGTTCGGTTGCGCCCTACGTCAATCTGTTCCGGGGCAAGACCTTTGTCATTGCCTTCGGCGGCAAGGCGATTTCCGGTCCGCTAGCGCGTACCCTGGCCTATGACGCCAATCTGCTCGCGGCCCTTGGCGTGCGTCTGGTGCTGGTGCATGGCGCGCGTCCGCAGATCGAGGAGGAGCTGGTCGAAAAGGGCATCAAGTCGGTGACCCATGGTGGCTATCGCGTCACCGATGCTGCGACGCTCGACTGCGTGATTGACGCGGTGGGAAGCGTCTATCTGGAAATTGACGCGCTGCTGTCGCAGGGCTTACCCGATACGCCGATGGCCAACAGCACGATTCGCGTCATCGCCGGCAACTTCATCACGGCCAAGCCGCTCGGTGTGCTCGATGGCGTCGATATGCAGTATGCCGGTAGTGTGCGCAAGATCGATGCGGAGGGAATCAAGGCTCAACTCGCCATCGGGAATATCGTCATTCTTTCGTGTCTGGGCGCCAGTCCGACGGGTGAAATATTCAATTTGGCGATGGAAGAAGTGGCCGAAGCATCATCGATTGCCATCGGGGCCGACAAGCTGATTTTCCTTACCGACAGCCCGGGTGCGACCGATATCGACGGGACACTGCTTAGCGAGATGACTACCGAGACGGCTGAACGGCTGATCACGATTGGCGACTGGTTGTCTCCGGATCTCAAGCGTTATCTGCCCTGCGCCGTGCGTGCCAGCCGCTCCGGCGTCGGTCGCGTGCATCTGATCGATTTCAACGAGGATGGCACCTTGCTGCGCGAACTCTTCTCGCGCGACGGCGTCGGTACCATCAT
>JAIFNM010000240.1 GCA_020047725.1 Betaproteobacteria bacterium | reverse complement strand
CGGCCGGGCTTGCCAGCAAGGTTCTGCTCAACTTCATGAATGCACCGACGGCCGCTTTGTCGATTGGCGCATCGCTGCTGCAGTCAATTTTCGACGGCGGCCGTTTGCGCGCCCAGGTCGAGGTCGCGTCGTCGGTCGAGCGGGCATTGGTTGAAAATTACAGGAAGTCCATCCTCGCCGCTCTGGCGGACGTTGAAAACACGCTGGCCTCAACGAGCCACACGGCCGATCAGGAATTGCTGCAGGAACAGATCGTTGAACAGGCGCGACGGACACTGCGGCTTGCCGAAATCCGCTATCGCCAAGGTGTCGACGATTTGCTGATCGTTCTGGACGCCCAGCGGACGCTGTTTCAGGCCGAGGATCAACGGGCGCAGATCCGCCTGACACGCTTGCAAGCCTCCATCGGCCTGTTCAAGGCGCTTGGTGGTGGCTGGCGAACTCCGGGCGTACGATGAGCGTATTCCGAATATTCAAATGGACTGTCGGCGCGATCCTCATGGCGGGCTTCCTGACAGCTATTTATATCGCTTTTTTTGGCTGGAACTGGCTGCGAGAACCTATCGAGCGGATTACATTTGACAAGACGGGCCGGGAACTGCGCATCGGTGGCGATATCAAGGTCAATTTCTACTGGCCGCTGCCACACATCCAGGCGAGCGACGTGTCCTTTGCCAATCCACCATGGGCCAGGGAAAAGCAGATGATTACCGCGGAAACGGTGGTTATTACATTCGATGCGTTGCAGTTGCTCCGGCAGCAGATCGTTTTCCCTGAAGTGCGACTCCAGCGCCCGGTGATCTTTCTTGAGAAAAATGCCGGCGGACAAAAAAACTGGCTACTGGATCGTAGTCAGAAGAACGAAGCGGCACGTATTCAGATCGGACGCCTGACGCTGGATCATGGAATGCTCGGCTACGACGATGCCGTGCGCAAGATCAGCATTCGCTCGGAGATTTCCTCCTCCAACGTTCCGTCAGGCACGCAGCCTGCAGGAGTTGGGCTGACCTTCACTGCGCAGGGGCTCTATAAAGGTCTGCCGTTCAAGGCGCAGGGTTCCGGCGGGCCGGTGCTTGCATTGCGTGATGTCAAAACACCCTATCCGCTGACTGCCGATTTGTTCGTGGGAAGGACGGTTGCCAAGGTAGAGGGCACCATAACCAGTCTGCTCAAATTTTCAGCACTGGACATGCAACTCACTTTGCGTGGCGAGACTCTGGCGGAACTCTTCCCGCTGTTCGGGATCGCGTTTCCGGAAACGCGCGCCTACACCACTCAAGGACACCTCGTACGCGCCGAAAAAACGTGGCGCTACGAAGGATTCTCCGGCAGGGTCGGCCGCAGTGACATTGCCGGTTCAATTCAGGTTGACTCGGGCGGCAAACGACCGGCGATGAAAGCGGATCTGGTTTCCAGTCTGCTCGACTTTTCTGATCTGGGCCCCGTGATCGGGGCGCGCTCCGGTAGCGTGCAGGACGCCATGGAAGCCGAGCCATTGCCTCCTCAAACCACTTCAGTAACGCCTGCACGGGCTCGCATGCTACCGGAAATGCCGTTCAAGATTTTACGTTGGGGCCACACGGACGCCGAGGTTTCGCTGAAAGCCAAGAAAATCTACGCCAACAAGTTGCCGCTTGAAGATCTGGATACCCATTTAAGCATGCGTGACTCGGTGTTGACACTCGATCCTCTTGATTTTGGCCTTGCCGGTGGTCACCTCAATGGTGTCATTTCGCTCGATGGTCGCACTGATCCAATTCAGGCTGACGCCAGAATCAAGGCAAAAAATATTCTCCTCGAAAAGCTTTTCCCCAAGGTCGGAAAAAACAAGGCCAACATTGGCAAGATCAACGGTACGTTTGATCTTGCCGGAACAGGCAACTCGGTTCGTCGTATGTTGGCGACATCCAGTGGCAAGGTGGGACTGGTCGTGACGAATGGTGTAATCAGCCAGTTGATGATGGAACAAGCCGGCCTGCATCTTTGGGAAATGCTGGAACTGAACGTCACCGGCGACAGATTGATCAAGTTGCGCTGCGGGGTGGCCAACTTCGACGTCAACGAAGGCACCATGCACGCTGATACGCTTGTTTTCGATACCGAAGTGACGACCATTATCGGTACGGGCAACGTTGATCTGGCGCAGGAAAGGCTGGATCTGACGCTCAACCAGAAAACGAAGAATACCAGCCCCCTGGCTTTACGCAGCCCGATCCATGTGCGTGGCAGCTTTGCCCGACCCGATATCAGTATCGACAAGGGTCGGGTGGCCTTGCGCACCATTGGCGCACTGGCGCTGGGTTTGGTCAATCCATTTCTGGCACTGATCCCCCTGATCGACGCCGGCCCCGGTAGCGACAGTGATTGCGAACAGCTGGTTCGGGACGCGCGGGCGTTTTCGCGATCCAGCAACACAAAAACAGACCCCCGGACAAGTAAATAATCCGGGGGCCGCGACCCGCTAATTGGCTCCGAGGAGGAAAGAACCAGTGGGCACGAAGAGAGTATGGCCTCTCATTTTTGCTGATTCTGTGCGCTGGCGAACGGAAGCAAACATTAATTGCGCGTACTTTTGAATGGTAACTCCAGTTGGCCACGAATCCTTCGAGGTGAGCGAGTTTCGGTAATTTTTCAGGAAAAGGAATTCTCATGAAATATTCAATTATGGTTTCATCCGTACTGATGGTGCTGGCTTTGGGCGCATGCAGCAAACCGGCACCTGTCGTTCCGGCAACGGTGGTTACGGTTCCCGTACCAGGACCTGCCGGACCGGCTGGTGACAAAGGGACAGCTGGCGCAACCGGTGCCGCTGGGGATGTCGGCGCAAGCGGAGCCACAGGCAATACCGGCGCTACTGGCGAGCCTGGCAAAACCGGCGGTGACACGGTAATTGTTGTTCCGCCTGCAAAACCCTGATCTTCGGGATAATCCTGAAAGTAGTACTTGTTGAAAGCTGAGAATGAACATCCGGGCGGCGCTGGTGCTGGTGTTTCTTGCGTTGGCAACTTCAGCGTGCGCCACGCTGCCGGATACGGATGTTCTTATTGAGCGACACGCCGGGCAGACGGCCAGGTTCGAAAATGCGAGAGGATTACTTTCAACGCAAAAAAGTGCTGAAATCCTGGCCGATCTGAAACGCAAGTCCGGCGACATCGACATTCTTGATAAGCAGGTTGCTCTGGAGCAGGCCATCGCTGGCAGTCCGCTCACTCTTGGGAATAGAGTCACCCTGTTGCAGGACGGTACTGAAACCTATGCGGCCATGTTTGCCGCTATCCGCAAAGCACGTGATCACATCAACCTTGAGTCCTACATCATCGAGGACGACGATATCGGACGACAGTTTTCCGATTTACTACTGGAGCAACAGGGCAGGGGTGTTCAGGTCAACGTGATCTATGACAGCGTTGGCGCCATCAATACGCCGAAAGCCTTCTTCCAGCGTTTGACGGACGGCGGGGTCGAGGTGCTTGAATTCAATCCGCTAAACCCGCTGGCGGCAAAAAAGGAATGGCTGATCAATAACCGCGATCATCGGAAGTTGCTGGTGGTCGATGGCCAGACAGCTTTCATCGGTGGCATCAACATAAGCAGCGTTTATTCTTCTGGATCAGCGGTCAAGCGACCCGGAAAGACAACGGACAGCACGGTTGCCTGGCGCGACACCGACCTTCAGATCGAAGGTCCGGTGGTCAGCGAACTGCAAAAACTGTTCATGGAAACATGGCAAAAGCAGCGCGGCCAAACGCTTGCAGCGAAGAAGTATTTTCCCGAGCTGAAGGCACAAGGCAAAGACATCGTTCGGGCCATCGGTAGCACCCCCGACGATCCATACAGCTTGATCTACCTGACGTTGATTTCAGCCATCGGCAATGCCGAAAGGGAGATTGCACTGACCAACGCGTACTTCGTTCCCGATCCACAGTTGCTGAAGTCCCTGATTGACGCCGCTGCACGCGGGGTGAAAGTCAAACTGATCCTGCCCGGTCATTCCGACTCCGAAATCGTATTCCATGCCGGCCGCTCAAACTATTCCGTCTTGCTCGAGGCTGGTGTCAAGATCTACGAGCGACAAGGCGCGCTGTTGCATTCCAAAACCGCACTCATCGACGGTGTCTGGTCGTGTGTTGGCTCAACCAATCTGGACTGGCGCAGTTTTCTCGATAACGACGAGGTGAACGCCGTGATTCTCGGGCGCGAATTTGCCCTGCAAATGCAGGCCATGTTTGACAAGGATCTCAAAGCATCGGAGGCCATCGACCTGGAACATTGGGAACGTCGTTCACCGATATTCAAGGTCAAGGAATGGGGCAGCAGTCTGTTGCAGCGCTTGTTGTAGCGGTTGCATTCAAAAAACTTCACCACCAAGACACCAAGAACACCAAGAACACCAAGGAGCACCAAGTTAACTGATCGTGTTGCCTTGGACGTCTTTTGATTATCTTGGTGAAACTTTGTGTTCTTGGTGTCTTGGTGGTTCGCTTTTTCAATTGGTGGTTCGCCTTTTCAATCTTCGGAGTTGTGCGATTGCCAGTGTTCGGCCGTTTCAGCACAAAACTCTACAAGCTGTTCAATAACCACCTGCACGGCGCGATTGGCCGCAATGACACCACCGTAGGGGTCTTCGCTGCTTGAAACAATGGTTTGGTCTAACTCAGTTCGTGCAAGTACCTTACGCGTCGTGTTATCGACCATCGTGGCACGCAAGGTGAAGCGCACCCCCCCCGGTTTGCTGCTTACATCATGCTGCAAGCGAACGATTTCGGTATCGAGTCGCAGGTCGCCATCGGCAGCACTCGGCGTCAGTACTGCCGCGCGGAACGAGCCACTGTTTCCAACGGCCGTGACGATGAGCGGCGCGATCATGCGCGCCGGACTGTCTACCCATTCGCTGTGAGCATAGTATTCAAGCTGATGTGCCTCACGGACATAGACGATGCGCTGGCTGCTGAATCCTGATGCGGCACGCGGTGGATTGACAATCAGCGTTGGCGCCGTAATCGGCAATGCCGATGTGGCAGGCTCAGGCATTGTTGATCGCGTCTCGATGCGCACGTTATCGAGCGAATAGAACGACGGCTGTTCAACTGCTGTTGGGTGCAAGGCACTGCAACCAGCGGCCAGAGTAAAAAACATGCTGGTAGCGAAGATCCAGCAGGTGCGGCAGGTCGGTTTGCGAGGTAGCTTGATCATGGTCGATTTTGTCCTGTGGTTGATTCTCCGGGGCCTTCCGGCACGGGCTTGCGACCGAACAGGAAGCTCGACGGATTGCGTTCGGTTTGCTCGGTCAGGCGCCGCAGCGAGTTTGACAGGGCGCTCAATTCGCCGAGCAGCCGTTCAAGTTCCGGCAATGTCTCGGCAGTGAAGCGCTGCACGTCGGCCCCGACCGAATTGACCGTCTTGCCTGCGCTGGTAGTCGCCCGGGCGACTTCGTTGCCCATTTTTTCAATGGCCTCGGCGCTGCGTCCGATGCGATCAATCACAGGTCCGGCCTGTTCGGTAGCCCGTGACGTGTTTTCGAGCGTGCGCGCCGCATTGACGATACCGGCGTCGAGTTTGTCCTTGCGCGACGCAAAGGTGTGCGCCACGGCGGCAATGTCGGCGAGCGCATTCTTGAATGAGGCCTGATTCTCGTTGCTGAGAATGGCATTGATGTTGCTCGATGTGCTGTCCAGCTTCGCCAGCACGGTCGTAAGGACGTTCTCTATTCGCGCACTGAGCGATGGTTTGGTGCGTATCACCGGCAACTCGCTCTCTGAACTTGCACGCAATGGCAGCGCGTCGCGCGTTCCTCCGCTGAGTTCGACGTAGGCAATACCGGTCAGTCCCTGCGTTTTCATGACAGCAACGGTGTCTTCCTTGATTGGCGTGCCGCGCTCGATCGCGAAGGTCAACTGGACGCGTTCCGGGTTGCCGTGGTCGAGCTGGATTTCTTTTACCTTGCCGACGTCGACCCCGTTCAATTTGACCGGAGCATTCAGATTGAGACCGGCAACCGACTCGTTTTCAATGGCCAGATACAAGTCGTATTGCTTCTGGAACGCGCCGCCAGAGGCGAGCCAGAGGATGCCGGCGACAAGAACCGCGCCCAGGGCGAGGACAAACACGCCAACGATCGTATAGTTCACTTTGGTTTCGATGATGGTCTCCCGGTATCAATGGTTTCAACTTCGGCCTGGTGCTGTTGCTTCTGTGCCGATCTCCCGCGCGGACCGTCGAAGAATTTAAGGATCGCAGGATTGGTCATGGCGGATAGCTCGGCCATTGATCCGACGCCCTGTACCGTACCTTCTGCGAGAACGGCGACGCGGTCGGCCACTTGCCATAGCAGGTCGAGATCGTGCGTGATGATGACGATGGTCAGACCGAACAGGTCGCGCAACTTGAGGACGAGCTGGTCGACGCCGTCGGCGCTTTCCGGATCAAGTCCGGCTGTGGGCTCGTCCAGAAACAACAATTCCGGATCCAGAGCCAACGAGCGGGCGAGGGCGGCGCGCTTCATCATGCCGCCGCTAAGCTCCGACGGATACTGTGACCCGGCTTCGGGTTCCAGACCGGCCATTGACAGCTTCCAGTCAGCAATTTGATCGATCAGAGCGTCGTCAAGACCGGTGTGCTCGCGCAACGGCAGGCCAACGTTTTCCTTGATGGTTAGTGCGCCAAACAGGCCACCATGCTGGAACATCACCCCCCAACGCTGGCGCAGGGCTAGGGCATCGTCGTCGCTGATGTTCTTGAGCTCAACGTCGAGTACCCGGATGGTGCCTGAGTCAGGTTGATGCAGCAGGATCATTTCGCGCAGCAATGTCGACTTGCCTGAACCGCTGCCGCCAATCAGTGCAAATATCTCCCCTCGGCGCACCTGGAGGTCGAGTCCGGAATGCACGACATGATCGCCAAAGCGCGTCGTTACCTTGCTGATGTCGATTACCGTTTCGCGGGCAGACGTTTCGACTTGCATGTCAAAGATCCAGCGCGCTGAAGGCAACCGAGAAGAGGGCGTCGGCGACAATTACCAGAAATATCGATTGAACGACGCTACGCGTGGTCTGCCGACCGACGCTGTCGGCACCACCTTTGGTACGAAAACCCTGGAAGCAGCCAACGACGGCGATGATTACGGCAAATACGGGCGCCTTGCAAATACCGACCAGATAGGCCGTAACGCTGACGGCCTTGACAAAGCGGTCAAGAAACTCACCGAAACCGACACCCAGCTGTGCACGCGACATGATCATGCCACCGAAGACGCCGAGCACATCAGCAAATACCGTGAGCAAGGGCATTGCGACCAGAAGTGCGAGGATTTTCGGTAGTACCAGCAGATCCATCGGAACAATGCCGAGCGTGCGCATGGCGTCGATTTCCTCGGTCACTGACATCGTACCGATCTGTGCAGCGTAGGCAGAGCCCGAGCGCCCGGCGATGATGATGGCCGTAATCAACGGGGCAAACTCGCGCAACATGGACAGGCCGACTAGATCGGCTACGAAAATGTTGGCACCGTACTGCCTGAGCTGGTCGGCACCCTGATAGGCGACCACGATTCCGAGCAGAAACGAAAGCAAGCCGACGATGGGCAAGGCGTCGAATCCGGCGCTACGAATGTTGTACAGGATGGGACGCCACCTGATTCGTGCCGGGTGCGCCACTGAGACCGCAAACCCGACCGCACATTCGCCAACGAAACCGAGTAGCGCAACGATCTGGTCAAAAGTAGATTTGGCATTTCGTCCCAGGTTTTCAAGCCTGGATGTGGGAGGCGTCAATTCACCGGACTGGAGCTTCGTTTGATCTTCGGCCGCCTGCGCTGCGACTTCAAGTAACTTGGTAAATTGTAGTCGCAAGCCACTGATAGTTAATTTAATACCTTTATCTCTTAACCGATCAATAAAGCTCTGCAGAACCCAGGCACCTCCAGTATCGAGCGCATCAATGCGCGTGCCATTGACGATAATTTCTGCCCTTACGGGCACGGTAAGCGCGTCAAGTTGCGCTCCGATTGCGCCCATTCCCCACACAGTCCATGAACCAGACAACGCAAGTTCCTGGGGTGTCGATTGATCAACAGCAGCGGGTGTTACCTGCGAGGAATTCATGGAGGAACTCGAGACTAGATGCTCTTGAGGATAAACGAAGCGATTCACCCAGTTTGTGCGCCAGCGCACACAAGTTAAAAGCGCATAATTTGTATTATGTAAACTATGATATGGACTACAGGAGCACCATCAAACATAAGGAGTAAACTCCCCCGTTTCACTTCAGCATTCTTGAAGCAAATCTCGGGTTGAGCAAAATGTATAAAGCGGTAATTTCAGATTTGGACGGCACGCTGCTTAATAGTCAGCATCAGGTATCGGAATTCACTCGATCAACGTTGAAGACGCTCGTCGACGACGGCGTCAAATTCATTGTTGCTACAGGGCGTCACCTCATCGACGTTCAAGGCATCCGGCAAACGCTTGGATTCGACTGCGACCTGATCACGTCGAACGGCGCGCTGGTCTCGGCGGCGGACGACAGCCTGCTCTTTCAATACACCGTGGCGCCGGATATGGCCGAGGATC
>JAIFNM010000010.1 GCA_020047725.1 Betaproteobacteria bacterium | reverse complement strand
GTAGGCACAGCCTTGAAAGCGGACCACTTCTCTGCCAGCAGGCCTTCGACACGGGCAACCTCATCCACCGGTAATTCAGCCAGAAAAAGACAGACATCCTCCGGCTTCTTTTCCTCACCCTTGACAACTTTCTCGGGCTTTACTCCCGGCTCTGCCGGGAATTCGTCGCGTGCCACCACCTTCACCTGATCGGCCAATAGTTGTTGCTGCACGCGAAGCGCATCGGGGTCAGACGACGCCCCGAAATAACCTTGCGTCCACGCCAGAAACAACAGGTTAGCCAGTATCAGCAGAAATACAAAAGCACGCATGTGGTGAGGTTTTCCCTTGCTCAACCGACCTTCGGCAGATGCCGCAGGGATTCCTTGATCGCCTCTTCCGGATACTCGAAATCGCCAAGCTCGCCGGCCAGATAACGGTCGTAGGAGGCCATGTCGAAGTGACCATGCCCGGTCAGGTTGAAGAGGATGGTCTTGGCTTCGCCGGTTTCCTTGCAGCGCAGGGCTTCATCGATCGCGCCACGGATTGCATGATTCGATTCCGGTGCGGGGATGATGCCTTCGGCGTGAGCGAACATTACGCCCGCTTCGAAGGTCGCCAGTTGCGGTACGGCAATCGCGTCGATCAAGCCTTCCTTGTAAAGCTGTGAAACGAGTGGTGACGCGCCGTGATAGCGCAGGCCGCCGGCGTGGATACCAGGTGGCATGAAGTCGTGACCGAGCGTGAACATTTTCATCAGCGGCGTAAAGCCGGAAGAATCGCCAAAGTCATACTCATAGACACCCTTGGTCAAAGACGGACAGGAAGCCGGCTCAACGGCAACCAGGCGAACCGGCTTGCCGTTGCGCCCGCCTGAAGCATTTTCGGCGACAAAGGGAAAGGCAATGCCGGCAAACGAGGAGCCACCACCGCACGGAGCGAAGATAACATCCGGCCAATCACCCGCCATCTCGAACTGCTTCTTGACCTCCTGACCGATGATCGTCTGGTGCAGGGCAACGTGATTGAGCACCGAGCCGAGCGCGTAATTAGTGTCGGCGCGTGAAGCGGCTTCTTCAACGGCCTCGGAAATGGCCATGCCAAGCGATCCCTGGTTATCCGGATCTGCAGCCAAAGCCGCACGGCCGGTCTGGGTCATGTTCGACGGACTGGCAAACACTTCGGCACCCCAGGTCTCCATCATGGAGCGGCGATACGGTTTCTGGCCGTAGCTGACCTTGACCATGTAGACGCGAACTTCGAGCCCAAACATCTGCCCGGCCAGCGCCATCGAACAACCCCACTGCCCGGCGCCGGTTTCGGTGGTGATGCGCTTGATGCCGGCCTGCTTGTTGTAATAAGCCTGAGGGACGGCGGTATTCGGCTTGTGCGAACCGGCGGGCGAGACACCTTCGTTCTTGTAATAAATCTTGGCCGGGGTGCCAAGCATTTGTTCAAGGCGGATGGCGCGGACCAGCGGCGATGGACGCCACAGGCGGTAAATTTCACGCACTTCCTGCGGAATCGGAATCCATCGCTCACTCGACATTTCCTGTTCCAGAATGGCCATCGGGAAAATGGCGCTCATCTGCTCCGGCGTCGCCGGATTGCCGTCTGGACCGAGCGGTGGCAACGGCGCATTGGGCATATCGGCGACGACGTTGTACCAGTGGGTCGGAATTTCGGATTGGGGCAGAACGAAGCGCAGCGATTCCATCAAAGCTCCCTGAAAAGTAGTGTTGGCCGGAAAAACACAAGTATAGCCGTGGCCGGGGCGACATGCATGCGCAGCAACAGCAAAACCATTGATTACGTTGATCGAACACACCAATTGGCCTGCAATCCAATGAATACGGCCACCTTCAACAAGGCAGCCGCACAAGCCAATGTCTACGCGGATCTTGGAGCAATAACGCGAAGGTGCCCGTATCTATTGGACTGCAGGCCGACCACTCGGCCGCACGCTCACAGATTGAGGATCTGATCGAGCTCGTGCTCAAGTTCGGTCACACGGAACTCGGCCCATAGCGGCAGGTGATCGCTCACCTCCTTGCGGGCCGCATCGACCGGCTGGCCGGCCTCCTTATACAAGACATCGCCGAATGGAATGACGCCAAACTTTCCGCTAAATTGAAACTCCTTGCTCGGCACCCAGGCGATCTTGTCGAATGTCTTCGTCTGATCGTAATTTGTTCCAAGTTTATTCATGCCGACGGGCATTTTCAGACGTGGCTCGTCACCGCCCGTGAGCGCCTGGAAGAAACGGTCGCCATCAGCCTGAATATTGAAATCGCCGACCAGAAAGAAGTCGGGATCAAACACCGAGCCCTGCGCCCGCGCCGCCTCGTGCTTGATGAACTTCACCAACTCCCGAATCTCCTGCTCGCGCAACTGGGTTCCCACGCTCCCCTGACCGGACCCTTCTGCAATGTGCACCGAGACGAGTGTGAAATCGAATCGACCAGCGCGAAATGACGCACAATACGGCGAACGCTGGAACTGGAAAACGTTCGGGTTGGCAATCGGACCATTGAAAGCGATTTCGCACACCAGACCCGTACTGATCACCGTGCGCTTGTCGTAGAGGAAGGCCATACGCTCGTTATTGCCTGTGGGGTCCGAGACGAGTATCTGATAATTCCCGGGCAGCAGTTTCTGCAGCTTGGCCAGCCCTTGCAGATTGGATTTCACTTCCTGGATGGCCACGATGTCGAAGCGTTCGCAGATATCGGCAATGTACTGCAGCGCTCTGGATTTTTTCTTGTCCGAAAACTGCGCGATATTCCACGAGGCGATGACTACATTCTCATCCACCGAACGCAATGGCACTCTGGAGAGCAAGCCCATCAAGGCACGACGTTCGGCGGCGATAATCTGTTGTTCGGCAGGCATGGCAAGAACCTCCTTGTAAGTCGACTGACGTATGAACAGCTTTTCGAACGGATGTTCCGCGCTCTTGTTCGCGCCGTTCCACGCTGTTCAGTGCGAAGAAGGCCATCAGATACTCACAGGCGGCACAGTGCCGTGGCGCTGTTGTCCTGACTGAAATTGCGGACGCAGAGGTCGAGGTGCTAGAGCGGCATCCTGATCGCGCCGAACCTCTGAAAGAAACTCAGTCCAGCGTCTCGATGGTGAAGTTGTGGTTGGTGTAGATGCACAGATCGCCGGCAATCTCGAGTGATTTTCGAATCACGTCGGCCGGATCAAGCTCGGTATTCTCAATCAACGCACGTGCAGCCGACTGGGCGAACGCACCTCCCGAACCGATGGCGACAATGCCGTACTCTGGTTCCAGCACGTCGCCGTTACCGGTGATCACCAGCGAGTTCTCGCGATCAGCAACCGCCAGCATGGCTTCAAGCCGACGCAACGCACGATCACTGCGCCAGTCCTTGGCCAGTTCTACAGCAGAGCGCAGCAAATTGCCCTGATGCTTGTCGAGTTTGGCCTCGAAGCGCTCAAAGAGCGTGAAGGCATCCGCCGTCCCGCCGGCGAAACCGGCAAGTATGCGCTCCTGATGAATGCGCCTGACCTTGCGCGCACTGGCCTTGATGACGATATTGCCAAGCGTTACCTGCCCGTCGCCGCCCATGGCAACGCGGTTGCCCCGACGCACCGAAAGAATGGTCGTGCCGTGATATTGCTCCATGAATTACCCTAGCTTTTTGCAAAAACGATGGTCGCGACGGCGTTCAACCCAACGACGCCGAACAGCTCGGCAACCAGATGATTAGGATGGTGAAAAACGATTTGCTTGCCGGCCTGCCGGATTGTCGTCAACACATTGAGCAGCGCACCGGCGCTAATGAAATCCATGCGCCTTAAGGCAGTGCAATCGATAAGAACCGGATCATGAACACCGGCATATGCCGGCAGATCAGCGAAACGCGAGGCCTTGATCTCGCCGCGCAGCACATGCGCGTCGGCAGAGACGTTGCCACCAACATCATCCATGACCAACTGCAGCACCGGCTCCGGAGCGGCAACCCGCTTGGACTCCCAGGACGGTGGTGAAACCTCGAAGGTCACGGCAAAATTGATGGCCGTCTCCTCGAAGGCATCATGCTGCCCCTGCAACTGGAGGAGCTCAATAAGCAGAAGCCAGCACTCGGCGCCTTCTGCGCGACCACTCTCGGTGTGTTTTTCAATCAGCGCCGACAGGGCATCGCGCCCAAGCAACTCCAACTCGCGCCCGGCTTTTCTTGCCTGTTGCAATAGCGTCAGAAGGCACCCACATCCCGCTGCGTCAAGCCGACTGACTTTTGACAGATCAAGGCGCAGCTTGGGGTTCTTGTCCAACGCCTGACGCACCGCATCAAACGCCAGCTTGTTGTCGCCGGTCAGTTCGCCCCGAAAATGCAGGCTCCCTGCGACGATTTCCTTCGACTTGACCGGCACCGTGGACTTGTCGAGCCATGGCGGTGGCGACTTCTCAAACGCCCGCGCGTACTCGATCTCCAGCGCCTCAAAGAGCTCTTTTTGTCCCGTTATCTTGTATAGATCGAACAGCATCATCCACAGGCGCTCTCCCGGACCCGTGCGATGGATATGGACGGCATGCTCAAGCAATGAGCGAACCACTGCGTCCTGCCCGCTGGCGTAAAGAATCGCTGCTTCCTCGGCATCGGAATCAACCGGGCTGACGTCCTGCTCGACATGAAAATCCGGGAAACTCTCGCTGAACACAAAATCGCTGTAATCAAGCGACGAATCATCACTCTTGGCCGCCTCGGGCAGAAGCGGCACAACGGTCGGGACCGAAACAACCGCTGGAGACTTTTCAACCTCCGGCGGCGGCGCCTCACGTACCTCTTTCGGACGAGGCACGGCCGCTGGCCTGGCGACCATTTTTTCCGGCTTTTTGAAGAAGGAGAAAACCATAGAAAGCGGAATCAGTCCGAGTCGGTTACTGCATGGCGTTGTTTTATCACAGGATACTACACACGGCAATTTGAAATATTTCAAAAAGTGCTGATTTTTACAGTTCCGATCATGGCGACGCCTTGTGGCAGGAGGAGCAACAGCCGCGCAGATCGAAATCCATACGTGACAACGAGAAACCTGACGGCAAAATCGGCGCGGACGGAGGGGCTGCGTCAAGGCAAAAAACGCCACCACAGTGTTCACAGCGAAAATGGATGTGCGTCGTATGCTCACCAGCCGCCGCCGCTGAAAAGCGAAACACCCGCTGAGCATCCGTATTCTTGTGTGCCAGGCCGCTTTCAACCAGCCAGTCGAGAACGCGATAGAGCGTAACGCGATCAATCGCTGGCTCACCCAGCGCCAGTTCAATCTCGTTATGCGTCAACGCCGCCGGTGCGGCACGCAACAATTGCAGCACGCGGATACGCGCCGGTGTCGCGCGCGCCCCGGAGCGGCGGATTTGCTCGGCGACAACATCAGTGCCAGTAGGAGTCGGGGCAGGCAACAAAATGATCCGGTCAGAAGAATTCGTTTTTCGATTAAACCACAGCCGCTCCTCAGATGCCACCTTGTTGCAACTGCAACAAAACCGGACATCTGCGAACAACATGCCACGCAAGCCAATGTTTATGCGGATCTCGCGACATACAACGCCAGGATCGCCAATTGACGAGCCTTCCAGAGGCATGCCTCAATTGCAGGAATCTTAATGATTCGTTGTAAGTTTTTCCGCTGTTCGTACGACCAAGGTTCACCCACCAAACGAGGAGAACCCTGTGTCAAATCTGGCCTTGCTGTCGCACACCACCGTTGTCCACCTGCGGACCACCGGCCCGGGGAACTGTCCTGCCAGTTCATTGCCGAATAATTGATTTTCTGGAGATCACCATGAATCGTCGCCAATCGCTCAAATGGCTCGGCGGACTATCCGTCTTTTTGCTACCTATCGCTAACGCCAGACTGGCGTTAGCTAAGGAAGGAAACTCTATGCAACTTGTCAAGACCAAGGCCGAATGGGCCACCCTGCTGCCCAAGAACGCCTATCGCGTGCTCTTCGAGGAGGATACGGAACAGGCAGGGTCAAGCCCGCTCAACCACGAAAAGCGCGACGGCACCTTCGTCTGCGCGGCGTGTTCGCTGCCGCTGTTCGACAGCAGTGCCAAATACGAAAGCGGCACCGGCTGGCCGAGTTTCTGGCAGCCTCTTCCCGATGCGGTCGCCACCAAAACCGACTACAAGATTCTCTATCCGCGCACTGAGTACCATTGCGCCCGCTGCGGCGGTCATCAGGGACATGTATTCAAAGATGGGCCGAAGCCGACCGGAAAGCGCTACTGCAACAACGGTGTCGCACTGCAATTCGTTCCGCGCACCGACAAGCTCCCGGAGTTGCGGACATGATTCGCCCGTCGTCACTTGCTGTCTTTCTCGCGCTGGGTTTCAGTTTTGGCCCTGGCAATGCGGTGTCCGTCGAAAATAGTGCGACCGCGATCTTTGCCGGCGGCTGCTTCTGGTGCATCGAGGCTGATATGGAGAAATTGCCTGGCGTCATTGCCGCCGAATCCGGTTACACCGCCGGCAAGAAACTCAACCCGACCTACGAACAGGTCAGCGCCGGGGGAACCGGGCATACAGAAGCGATCCGTGTAACCTACGATCCTGCAAAAGTGAATTACTCCCAGCTGGTCGAGTATTTCTGGCGACACATCGACCCGACGGTGAAGGACAAACAGTTCTGCGACAGCGGCAGCCAATACCGCAGTGGCATCTACTGGCAGAACGACGACGAGCGCAAGGTGGCCGAAAGCAGCCGGGACACCTTGCTCGCCAACGGAAAATTCAAGACCATCCATACCGAAATCGTCGCCGCGACGAAGTTTTACCCGGCCGAGGACTACCATCAGGACTACTACAAGAAAAACCCGATTCGTTACACCTACTATCGCCAAGGATGCGGGAGAGACCAGCGGGTCGAGGAGCTTTGGGGAAAGAAGTAATCCCGGCTTCCGGTGCTATTTCCTTTTAGCGCGTGGATGGGCCGCATCGTAAACTTTGGCCAGATGCTGAAAATCGAGGTGGGTATAAACCTGCGTCGACGCAATGCTGGCGTGGCCAAGCATTTCCTGCACCGCGCGCAGGTCCCCGGATGATTGCAGAACATGTGAAGCAAAGGAATGGCGCAACATGTGCGGATGCACACTGGTGGGCAGACCCTGCGCCAGCGCGCGCCGTTTGAGTCTTTCCTCGATCACGCGCGGGTGGATGCGCCCGCCACGTTGCCCGACGAACAGCGCGGTTTGCTCCGGCGCAGCCACTTCGGCACGCCGCGTCGCCCAGACGCCAACCGCTTCCCGCGCCTTGCTCCCCACCGGGACCAGGCGCAGCTTGCTGCGTTTGCCAAGAACGCGCACCTCGCCGGCCAACAGATCATCCAGACAGTCAAGATCCAGCGCCGCGAGTTCAGCCAGACGCAAACCTGACGAATAGAAGAGCTCGAACATCGCCTGATCGCGGATTTCAAGAACCTCGTCACTTGCCGCATCAAGCAAACGGTTGGCCTCATCGGGCGACAGAACTTTCGGTAGAGCTTTGGCGCTTTTTGGTGCGCGTACGCCTTCGACCGGATTCACCGTCACTTGACCACGCAAACCGAGCCAGCGATAAAAACCGCGCCACGCGGAAAGCATGCGTGCCAGCGAACGCCCGCCGAGTCCGCGCGCGTGCAGCTGGGCGATGAAACGGCGAATCTGATGCGACTGGACCGAATGGAGCGAACAAGCGCCCGGCAACTCACCAACGATACCGATAAGGACATTCAGGTCACGCCGGTAGTTGCTGACGGTATGCGGCGACTGTCGCCGCTGCTGGGCGATTTCATCGAGGTAGGCATTGACCAATTCGCCGGCAAGCATGAATGATCAGCGCAATACCCGGGCCAGCGCTGCCGAGGCCATTTCGCCAAGACGTTCCAGATACAGGGTACCCATGCCTGCGTAAAAACGTTGCACCTCTTCGCTGCCAAGCGCAATCATGCCGATCGTGCCGCCACCATTGCGCATGGCGATCAGGGCCTGCGAGCGCACGTGCTTTGACGCATCGCCAAACCACGACGACGTTTCAAAGCCGGACGTCGAACCGCAGAACGGCTGGCTGAGCGTTTCGGCAAACACCTGCAACTCGTCGCTGACGTCGGCAAATTCGGGCAGTTCCTC
Organism: Betaproteobacteria bacterium; assembly: GCA_020047725.1. Taxonomy (GTDB): domain Bacteria; phylum Pseudomonadota; class Gammaproteobacteria; order Burkholderiales; family Rhodocyclaceae; genus Propionivibrio. The sequence continues at coordinate 785 of JAIFNM010000010.1, read as the reverse complement.
GACGTGCTCCGGTCGATCCCACAAACGCAGAGCAACATGCGGGATGGCAAAGTCGTCGCGCAGATGGAAGTTGAGCGTGTGCAGTACCGATTGAAAACTCGCCGCCGCGATCATCGCCACGCCGAGACGATGCATTTTTTCGCCGATGGTGTCGTTTTCTTCGCCGTACTGAAGCAACTCGCCCATCTTGCCTTCCAGTTGCTTGTTCTTATCGCGCAGGCTCAGCATCTGGCGTTCGGTAATCGAGATCGTTCGCCCGCTGTGCGGATGCGGGATCACCATGCGCGACATCAATTCCGCATGCTCTTCGAAGAACTGCGGATGGTCCTGCAGGTACTGTGCGACTTCGTCCGACTTCATAGTTCAATTTCTCCAGTAAAAACGGTAACAGCAGGACCAGTCATCAGCACGGACGTGCCTTTCCCGCCCCAGGCAATCGCCAGTTCGCCGCCACGCGTGGTCACACGCAATCGCCAGTTCGCCGCCACGCGTGGTCACACGCACCGGCGAATCAAGCAGGCCGCGGGCGATTCCCGCAACCACGGCAGCGCAGGCGCCGGTCCCGCAGGCCAGCGTTTCGCCGGCACCGCGCTCAAAGACACGCAGGCGAATCGCCTGCCGCCCGACGATCTGCATGAAGCCGGCATTGACCCGCTGCGGAAAACGCGGGTGATTCTCGATGTTCGGCCCCTGCGTGGCCACGGGCGCTGCATCAACATTGTCGACCACCTGCACGGCATGTGGGTTACCCATCGAAACAGCCGTGATCGCCACCTCGTTGTCGC
>JAIFNM010000268.1 GCA_020047725.1 Betaproteobacteria bacterium | reverse complement strand
GCTCGGCATCGGTCGTCAGCAGCCGCATGATCGGCGGCTGAATCAGCGGAACCAGCGACATATAGGTATACGCCGCCACCGCGATTGGCCCGAGCAGATGGGGTGCCAGCTTGTTCGCCGTAAAGATCGACGTGGGACCATCCGCGCCACCGATAATGCCGATGGAAGCGCCTTCGCCCGGCGTAAACACCCCGCTCAATACTGCAACGAACATGGTGATGAAGATGCCCAACTGCGCCGCCGCCCCCAGCAGGAGAGTCCGTGGATTGGCGATCAGCGGACCAAAATCCGTAAGAGCGCCTACCCCGAGAAAGATTATCGGAGGGAACAGTTCCAGCGTGATGCCTTGCGAGATGTAGTAGTACAAGCCACCCGGTACATGCACCAGACCTTCGACATAGGGTTCGTTCAGAACACCCATGGTCGGAATGTTCGCCAGCAAGGCACCGAAGGCAATCGGCAACAGCAACAGCGGTTCAAAATCCTTGACGATGGCCAAGTAGAAAAGAACCACGCAGACGGCCCACATGATGATCATGCCGCCGGTAACCTGTGAGAACCCGGTCGACTGGGTCATCATCAGGGTGAATTGCTCAATGATTCCGGACATATGAACCTCAGCTGAGTTGGATCAGGACCTGGCCTTCAGAAACGGCATCGCCTTCCTTGACCAGGATCGAAGCGACAGTACCCGCGCAGGGTGCATAAACCGGAGATTCCATCTTCATGGCTTCCAGCACGAGCAGTTCCTGGTCCCTGGCGACTTGCTGACCAATCGTCACGCCAATCTTGAATACCAGGCCCGGCATCGGACTCGTCACCGAATGACCACCGGCAACAGGTGCAGGGGCGGGGGCGACTGCCACCGGAACGGCCACGGGTGCAGCAGCAACGACCGGAGCAGGAGCGACATAGGCTGGGGCGGCCACAGAGGCTATGGGAGCCGCACCGTCGATAACTTCGACACCGACTTCATAGGTCTTGCCTTGCAGCGTGATTTTGAGCATTTTCATTGCAAATATCCTTTTATCTTGATCGAAGCCTGAGCAGTTCAGAGCTTGTGTGAAGTATGTTGACCGACGCGACCCTGTACCGACCATGTCCAGTCCATGCTGCCCATGTGGCGGAACTTGACGACTGAGACCGCTTGTCCGATGGCCTCCGTCGCGGCAACTGCCAGAATGGCGACCAGCTCCTCGTCGGCCAGACCGGGGTGGATGCTTGCCGGAGCGGTAGGGGGGGCAGTCACCGGGGCAAGTTTCGGAACCGGGACCAAGGGACCTGCTTTTTTCCTGCAGTGGTACTGATCGGGAGCGACCGTCTTGAGGATCCAGGCCAGCAGGACACACATGATGGTCAATCCACCGAGAACGACGAACACCACCAGCAAGCCAGTCAGCTGGAATTCGATCAGTTGGCCGAGGGAGGCGTTGGCGGTAAAGCCACCCTTGCCCGCCACATCGGTTACCGCAGCGACAGTGTTCTGGGCCGCAACTGCGGCTGCATCCGGCACTGCGGCGGCAGCAAGTACGAGAGAGTTAGTCAGGCTCATAAAGGAATCAGTCCATGTTTTTTGGGCGGACGGGTCAGCCGTTTGGTCAGCAGGACACGCAAGGCCATCGCTACTTTGGTCCGCGTTTCGGAAGGCGCGATCACGTCGGTAATCATGCCGTGTTCGGCAGCCTGGTAAGGCGAGGCGAAATCGCGACGGTACTGGTCCATAAGTTCAGCGGCGCGCGCTTTGGGGTCAGCCGCCGCCTCGAGCTCTTTCTTATAGACAATCTGAACGGCGCCTTCCGCGCCCATGACCGCGATTTCTGCCGTTGGCCAGGCGAGAACGACGTCGGCACCCATATCCTTGGAACACATGGCCAGATAGGCGCCGCCGTAGGCTTTGCGCAGAATGACCGTGATCTTCGGAACGGTTGCCGCAGCGTAGGAGAACAGCATCTTGGCGCCGTGACGGATGATGCCGCCGCGCTCCTGTGCTAGCCCCGGCATGAAGCCCGGGATGTCGACCAGGCTGACGAGCGGGACATTGAAGGCGTTGCAGAAGCGGATGAAGCGAGCACCCTTGTCGGACGAATCGACATCGAGCGTTCCGGCCTTGACCAGCGGCTGGTTGGCAACGATGCCGACGACCATGCCATCAATGCGTGCGAAGCCGACGATGATGTTCTTGGCAAAGTCACGCTGAACCTCAAGGAATTCGCCGCCATCGACCAGCCGTGCAATCACCTTGGTGACATCAAGCGGCGTCTTGATTTCGGCGGGAATAATCTCGTTCATGCCTTCATCCAGCGCAAGCTTGATTTCATCCGGTATGCGGTGAGGCGGGTCCTGCATGTTGTTGAGCGGCAGGTAGGACAGCAGTCTGCGCGTGATTTCCAGCGCCTGCTTGTCGTCATCGGCAACAAAATGGATGTTGCCGCTCACCGAGGCATGCGCGTCAGCGGTTCCAAACAGTTCGATTGGCGCTTCCTGGCCGGTTGCCGCCTTGATCACTTCCGGCCCGCAGATGAACATCTGTGCGCCTTTGCGCGTCATGATCAGGAAGTCCATCAGCGCCGGGCTGTACGCTGCGCCACCGGCGCATGGGCCGGCAATCACGGCGATTTGCGGCACCAGTCCCGACAACTGGACGTTGCGATAGAAAACCTTGCCGTAACCCGAGAGTGAATGAACGCCTTCCTGGATGCGTGCACCGCCGGAGTCATTGATCGCCACCACGGGGATGCCCAGGTTCGCGGCGGTTTCCATCATGTCGCAGATTTTCTGCGAATGCATGCGCCCCAGCGAGCCGCCAGACACCGTGAAGTCCTGCGAGAATGCAGCGATCGGCCGGCCGTCAACATTGCCGATTCCGGTAATCACGCCATCGCCTGGCATTTTCTTGCCTTCCAGTCCAGCTGTTGCATGATCGACATGCATTCCGGATTCCTGGAAAGAGCCGCTGTCATAGAGATCGTCGAGGCGTTCGCGGGCGTTCATCAAGCCCTTCTGGCGACGCTTTTCAAGTTTGTCGACACCTCCACCAGCACTCGCCTCTTTGCGGCGCGCCAACAACTCATCCAATAGTTCATTGCGTATTGCCATACATGCTCCTTGGCTTTGTTTCAAGAAACCGAAAAATGGGCGGAATCATCCGAGGTGGACTTGAATTGAAAAAAGGGATGGTGCTGAGTGGGTCTTCGCCCACCTGTTTTTGATGCTGTCAAATTTGGTCGCCAGGAATCGACGTCAGGACTGCAACAAGAAAACCCGAAGGAAAAGTCCTTGCCGCACATGCCAAAACCAACGACCACAAGGGCCTGATTATAGACACTCAAGCTTGCTACGGTCAATTGACCTAAGCCCCTCAGACCTTGTTACGGGCATGATCTAGGTCTTTGTCATTGTTGCGATCTCAGGGCCGTTTGTCGGAACTGTGATGAACGTGATGTATCATGAAGCGCGTTTCTCCTCCCAATCAGGCTCATAGGCTCGTCATGACCAAGAAAATTCTTTTCCAGGACACCAGCTTCCGCGACGGATTTCAGTCAATTTTTGGTGCTCGCGCATTTACCAAGGATTTCATTCCTGCGGTGGAAGCCGCTGTAGCGGCCGGTATCACCCACTTTGAAGCGGGTGGTGGCGCCCGTTTCCAGGCCCCGTTCCTGTATTGCGGTGAATCCGCCTTCGACATGATGGATGCCTTCCGCACAGCGGTTGGGCCGGACATTCGTTTGCAGACACTGGCGCGCGGCATCAATGTGGTCGCCCTGGAGCAGCAGCCGGCGGACATGATCGACCTGCATGCAAAAATGTTCAAGAAGCATGGCATGACGCGCATTCGCAATTTCGATGCGTTGAACGACGTGAATAACCTGATTTATTCCGGCCAGTGCATCGTCGATGCCGGGCTTGAGCACGAAGTCGTGGTGACCATGATGGAATTGCCGCGCGGTTGTTCCGGTGCGCACGATCCCGAGTTTTACGTTGAAACCCTGCGCCAGATTCTTGATTCCGGCGTTCCCTACTCAAGTGTCTGTTTCAAGGACGCGTCGGGAACGTCCAATCCACGCAAGGTTCATGAAACGTTCAAGGCCGCCCGCAAACTGCTTGGCGACAAGGTTGAGCTGCGCATGCACACGCATGAAACCTGCGGTACCGGCATCGCGCAGTACATCGCCGCGATTGAAGCGGGCTGCGACGGCGTTTGTGTTGGTCGTGCGCCCCTGAGCGGAGGTACGGCGCAGCCGGATCTGTTCTCGCTCTGGCACGCGCTCAAGGGCACCGACTACGACCTCGATATTGACGTCGAAAAGATCATGGAAGCGAACGTCGTTGCCAAGGAATGCCTCAAGGATTACGAGTTCCCGCCCGAAGCGCTCGGCATTGATACCGACGTGATCTTCAGCCCGATGCCCGGCGGTGCGCTGACGGCCAATACCCTGATGATGCGCGAAAACAAGACCTTCCACCGCTACCCGGAAGTCATCAAGGCGATGGCGGAATGCGTGGCTCGCGGCGGTTACGGCACCTCGGTGACTCCGGTCTCCCAGTTCTATTTCCAGCAGGCCTACGCCAACGTGATGCTCGGCCCATGGAAGAAAATGACCGACGGCTACGGCAACATGGTCCTCGGCTACTACGGCAAGACGCCCGTTGCTCCCGATCCTGAAATCGTGAGGATTGCATCCGAGCAGATGAAGAAACCGGTATTCACCGGTGACCCGATCAAGGATCTCGAACCAGGCATCCCCAAAGCCAGGAAGGTTCTCGAAGACAACAATCTTCCCGTGACCGACGAGAATCTCTTCATCATTGGCGCTCTTGCGACCAAGGGTGGCAACAAGGGCCTCGACTTCCTCAAGGGAAACTTCAAGATTTCCGTGCCGAAGAAAGACCCGAACAAGCCGGCTGCCGCCGCCCCAGCGCCAGCCCCCGCTGCTCCTGCGGCCGCGCCTGCGCCGACGGCCGTGTCCGTTGCTGCGCCAGCCGGCGCTCAGCACGCCAGGACTTACCGCGTTTCAGTGTCCGGGAAATCGTTCGATTTACAGGTCGAAGGCTAATAGACAGTCATGCTGAAACGCGTGGATAGGCCGTCATTCCGGGCTTGACCCGGAATGACGAAGTTTTTATGTCCATTCGATTCAACATGATTGACTACTATCCTGCAAGCCGCATAAAACGGCGATCTACAAAGTAAATGCCGCGAGATCCACCATTCATGCGGTTCTCGCGGCATTGTCGTTGAAGATGCCCGTTTTTATTGGCTTTCAGGCCTATTCCATTTACTGAACGCTGTGCTCCTTGATCACCCCTTCGCGATAGGCGTGTAACAGATCCTGCAGTTCGTCGATCTGCTCCTGGATCACACGGCCGCGGTCGGTGTCGCTGACGCGCATCCGGTATGGATGGGTGTGGATGATTTCCGTTTCGGTGTCGATATCCAGTTCATCGGAGACGGCTTTTTGCGTCGATTCAAAAGGCTGGTGCGCGGCGAGCAGCAAGCCACGTGAATTGGAAATCAACGTGTAGCCGGCAATCCCGGTTTCCCGCTGGTAAGCCTTGGAGAATCCGCCATCGATGACGATCAGCCGGCCGTTGGCCTTGATCGGATTCTCGCCCTTGGCCACCTTGACCGGAACGTGACCGTTGACGATGTGACCGCGATCCGGGTTCAGTCCGAATTCCTGCAGGATCTTGCGCGCGCTTTGTTCGGTATCACGCAGCGTGTAGTAGGCGTTGCGTTTTTCCGCGTGGGTCGCCTTGTCGGCCAGGAAATAACGCTCCAGCGTGGCCATCTTTTCCTTGCCGAAGAGCGGTGACATCGGCGCGCACCAGAGGAACCACATGACATCCATTCCGTACTGCTTCTGCTCCGGATTGTCGGTGGCAAAATAACCCTGGCGGGCCAGACGATCAACCCGGTCGAGGAATTCCTTGCCGGAAAAGGACTTGCCGTCAACGTTGAAGGCGCGGAACGCACCGTCGTCGTTCATGGCAATGCAGCCGTGGTAAAGCAGGTTGCCGTCGTGCGTCAGGTACAGGCTGCCCTTGGAGAAGAGGAAGCGGACGTGTTGCTGGAGCTTCTTGCTGTTGGCAAAGGAAAGCACCAGCTTTTCCATGACGATCTGCTCTTCGGCCGTCAGTACATCAGGATTCTTCGGGTCGATGGTCGGGAAGAAGGTGTCGAGCAGCGGATACTCAACACCGTTCAGATTGATCACACCGCGTTCGTAATCGATCTTGTCGAGCAGCAGACGGTCGTCCATCTGGTAATGCGGGCGGCGCTTGATGACCTGGCTTTCCAGCTTGAACTGGATGATCGCCATGGCTTTCTGCATTTGCCCCATCAGCCGGATTTCCTGCGTGGTGAATGAGCTGTCCTTGGCAACGCGCGGAGCGAACAAATCGCAGGGGTCGTCCTTGTAGGTTTCAAGCGCGAAGGAGGCCAGCGGCAAGAGGCTGATACCGTAGCCGTTTTCCAGCGTTTCCATGTTGCCGTAGCGCAGGCAGGCGCGGATCACGTTGGCGATGCACGCTTCGCTGCCGGCCGCGCCGCCCATCCACAGGATATCGTGATTACCCCACTGGATATCGACCTGCGGGTGTTCCATCAGCGCGTCGAGGATGATGTGCGCGCCGGGGCCGCGATCGTAAATGTCGCCGATAACGTGCAAGCGCTCGACGGCCAGGCGCTGGATCAGTTCGGCCAGACAGACGATGAACGCCTGGGCACTGCCGGTCGACACGATGGTGTCGATCTGGCTCTGGTAGTACGCCGCCTTGTGCTCGACGCCTTCCTGGTCGTACAGCAGTTCCTCGATGGTTTCGGAAAGGTGCTTGGGCAGGTGCTTTCTGACCGCTTCGCGCCGATACTTCGAGCTCAGGCGCCGGCAGAACTTGACCAGACGAACCAGCGTTAACCGGCTCCATTCCTCCTTGTCCGGCACTGACTTGAGCATCAGCGGTGTCTTCAGCTCCGGGTAATAGATCAGCGTCGCCAGGTTGCGCCGTTCCGATTTCGACATCGAATTGCCGAACATCTCGTCGATCTTGCGCATGATCGATCCCGCGCCATTGCGTACGACGTGCTGGAAAGCCTCGTGTTCGCCATGAATATCGGAAAGGAAATGCTCAGTACCCTTGGGCAGTTGCAACAGGGCCGTGAAGTTGATGATGGCCGTCGACGCAGCCTGGATCGACGGGTATTTTTCCGAGAGCAGTTGCAGGTATTTCACGGGGTTTTTTTGCATGATGGTCTCTTTTTTCTGGAAGGATGCGCTGCAGACCCGCAGTCGGGCCTCTTGGTTCCGCAGAAAACTGATTCAGCATTACCTGAGGTCAAATTCCGGTCAACTATCGCATTTGCGCAGGTGTTGCCGGCCGTTTTTTCTACGACAAGGCTTTTGTTGCCGCCGAAATGACCGCTTCCGACAGCGAATTGAGTACCGCTGAGTCGAGGTTCCAGCAATGCCAGTAAAGCTTGACCGGCAGTACGATGTTGGGTACCAGATTGACCAATTGGCCGGACTCAACGTGTGGCCGAACCAGAATTTCCGGTAGCACGCTGGCACCCCAGCCGGCCAGTACCGCGCGGACCTGGCCTTCGGAACTGGGCACAAAACACTGGTAAAGATTAACTTGCTTGAGCTTGAACACGCGGCTGATGAAATCGGCTTGCAGGTAATCCTTGCGGTCAAAGGCGATGAACGGCAGTTTCTGAAAACTGTGCTGGGACAGACCGTCCGGGCAGAAGTGCTTGATTGTCGCCGGCGAGGCAACCGCGATATAGGGCATGGCGCCAAGCGCGACCACCTTGCAGCCGCGCAGCGCCTTGTTCAGCGTGGTCACACAACCGAGAACCTGGCCTTCCCGGAGCCAGTCCTGCGTGAAATTCTGGTCGTCAGCGATAATCTCCAGTGCCATCCCCTGATGCACCAGCTGGTTGAAGGCCGGCAAGGCCCAGGTGGCGATGCTGTCCTCGTTGATGGCGATCGACACCCGTTCTTCACCGATGGTGCTGACGGTTGCGCCGGGGTTGAGATTGCGCAGTTCATGCTCAAGGTCGGTGTGCAGCAGGCGTATCTGCATCGTGTGCTTGAGCAGCAGGCGTCCGGCAGGCGTTGGCTTGAGCGGGCGGCCGCGAATGATCAGGACTGTTCCGGCCAGCGTTTCAAGCGAGCGAAGCCGCTGCGAGACGGCCGATTGCGTGATCGAAAGGCGTTTGGCGGCGCGTTCAAAGCCGCCTTCTTCGACGATGGCGGCCAGGCATTCGAGCAGGTCGGGGGTAAAGGGACTCATGGAAGGTCTCGATGTCTATGATTGCTATGATTGCATTTCGTCCAAGGATATTAGCAATGTTTTTGATCTAATAAAAACATTAATACTGGTGTATATTCACGCGTTATTCGTCAAGACTCGATTCGCCAAGGCTCGACGACAAGCTGATTTTATAATCCTTATGTGAAGGAGAGCGCCTTCAATAACAATCAGAGAGTGAAAGGAAGCAAAGAAGCACGAGTACCAGGGAAGCAGTAATCGAAGAACATCAAATATTTTAGGGGATCATGTTTATGAATTTATTAACTTTCTCGGCCGCCGCAGACGACTTCTTCTGGAGTCAGATCATGATTTACGGCTGCCTGTTGGCGGGGGTCTACTTCT
>JAIFNM010000331.1 GCA_020047725.1 Betaproteobacteria bacterium | reverse complement strand
GCATGACGATGTGCGTAACCAGGGAATCCTGTTTGCCCTGCTGGTCGCTTTCTCGGCGATAGCGCTCCGTGGTGTCCAGGTTCGTCAACGCGGCCTGATCATTCTGGCGCAGCAACATCAGATTGACCGGCAACACGACATCGACCGCCTCAAGCTGGCCACCAAGGCCAGCGGCACCGGCATCTGGGAGCTTGACCTGAAGACCCGCACCCTGATCTGGGACGACACCATGTTCCGTGTTTATGGCATGGATCGCGCTGGCTTTTCATCGGCCTACGAAACGTGGCAGAACTGCGTCTTACCGGAGGATCTGCCTGCCGCCGAAGCTGAACAGCAGCGCACCATCGAAACCGGAACGGAACTGGACACGCTGTTCCGCATCCGGCGCGGCGATGGCGCGATTCGTATCGTCGATGCACGCGCCTGGGTGTACAAAGACGAAGACGGACGACCGCTACGCCTGATCGGTGTCAATCGCGACATCACGGAGCGCCAGCAGATGGCAGAGTCGCTGCGAGAAAGCCATGACTTCACTGCCAGCATCGTCGATTCGCTGATGCAGCATATCGCGGTACTTGATCAGCACGGGACCATCCTCTCGGTCAATCAGGCCTGGGAGGATTTTGCACGCGACAATGGCACACCGGATCATTCCCTGAAATCGGTCGGGCTGAACTATCTGGACATCTGTACGTCGGCACCGGCGTACGACTTTGGCGCAGAAGCCCTCGCCGTACGCGACGGTATCAACAGCGTGCTGAACGGCGAGCAAACCGAGTTCAGCATGGAATACCCGTGCCACTCGCCCGGGGAGAAACGCTGGTTCGTCATGCACGTTACGCCGTTGCGCGGGATTCGTCGCGGCGTAGTGGTTTCACATGAGAACATCTCCCAGCGCAAACGCGCTGAGCTGGCGATGCGCGAGAGCGAGGATCGGTTCAGCGCCTTCTTCGAAAACGCCATGGTTGGCATGGCCACGACCTCGCTGGAAAAAGGCTGGCTGCTCGCCAACCCAGCGCTGTGCACCATGCTCGGCTACCCGAAGGAAGAACTGCTCAAAAAAACCTGGGCCGAACTGACTTATCCGGATGACCTGGCGGCCGACCTTGCCCATTTCAAGCGGCTGATCAGTGGCGAATCCGACCGCTACAGCATGGAGAAGCGCTTCATCCGCAAGGACGGCGCCATTGTGCATGCCTTCATTGCCGTGAGCGTCGTCCGCCGAACCGACAAGCGCCTGGCCTTTTTTGCTGCGGTAGTCGAGGACATCAGCGAGCGCAAACAGGCTGAAGCCGCTCTATTAAGGACTCAGCAGGTGACGCAACAGTTCCTCGACCAGTTGCCCGGCACGGCTTTCGTAAAAGACGAAAACCTGCGGGTATTGATGGCCAACAAGGCTTTCCAGACAATGCTTGGTCTCGATCCGGAGGCCATGATCGGCAAGAGCAACACAGAGCTCTTCCCCGGCAGTTTTGGCAAGAAACTCGATGACGACGACCACCGGGTTCTCGAATCGGGTCATAGCACCACGATCGAAGAGGACTTTGAAGGCCGCTTCTTTGAGAGCAAAAAATTCGTTATCGAAGGCGAGGGCGGAAAGCGGCTGCTCGGGGGCATCACCATGGAAGTGACGCAACAGCAACGGTTTTTTGCACGCCAGGAAGCACTGATCCGTATCAGTGAATTGGGCGGAGCCCTGCCCGAGGAGGAGTTTCTCCGGCAGGGGCTGGAAATGATCGAACGCCTGACGCTGAGCCACATCGGCTTCATCCATTTCGTCAATGACGACCAGGAGACCATCGAACTGGTGACCTGGACAACGGGGGCGCTCAAAGGCTGTACCGCTGTTCATGAAAATCACTACCCGATCAAATCGGCCGGCATCTGGGCCGACTGTGCGCGCAACAAGGAAATATCTGTGTTCAACGACTACCCGGCCTACAAAGCCAAGATGGGCTTGCCGGAAGGCCATGCCCACCTGCAACGGCTGATCTCGGTGCCGGTCATCGAAGAGGGCAAGGTGCGCGTGATTCTTGGTGTCGGCAACAAGGGCGCCGATTACGATGACTTTGATTGTGCAACCGCCCAGGTGATCGGGAACGACATGTGGCGCATCGTCCGCCGGGTGCGCGCCGAATCCGCCCTGAAGCTTAAACTGGAGGAAGTGATCGCTCTGAACTTCAAGCTCGACGACACCAACAACCGGCTGCTGCAATCTGAGAAACTGGCATCCCTTGGCCAGCTGGCGGCCGGCGTGGCGCACGAGATCAACAATCCGATCGGCTACGTCTCATCCAACCTCCATTCGCTGGCTGAGTATATAGACGACCTGCTGGCGATCATCGCTGCCTATGGCGAAGTCGACAACCAGCTCTCCGCCTCGATGCCGCAAGCCTTCAGGCACGCCAACCAGCTCAGGGCCGAAAATGACTACGACTTCATCATCAGTGATATTCATCAACTGCTAAGTCAGTCCAATGAGGGGCTGGCGCGCGTGCGCAAGATCGTTCAGGACCTGAAGGACTTTTCGCGTGTTGGTTCGAGCGGATGGCAATGGGCCAATCTTCACGACGGGCTGGAAAGCACGCTAAATATCGCCTGGAACGAGATCAAGTACAAAGCCGAAATCGAACGGGACTACGGCGACCTGCCCGAGGTGCATTGCATCCCGTCGCAGATCAACCAGGTCTTCATGAACCTGCTGACCAATGCAGCGCAGTCCATCGAAGAACATGGTCACATCGTATTGCGCAGCAGGCGTGAGGGCGATACGGTATGGATCGAGGTTGAGGACGATGGCGCCGGCATCGAATCGGAGAATCTCGACAAGATTTTCGACCCGTTTTACACCACCAAGCCGGTCGGCCAGGGCACTGGCCTCGGGCTTTCGCTGTCCTGGGGCATCGTTCAGCGCCACCATGGAACAATTGCAGCATGCTCAAATCATGGCCGGGGCGCCACATTCCGGGTTACGCTACCAATCAACCCGCCCCCGGACTCGGATAGTTCAGAAATCAATAATGAGACTGCGTCATGACTGACACTTCCAGTACACAAGAAATACCGCCCGCATCGATCCTGCTGGTCGACGACGAACCGAGCATTCTGTCTTCTTTGCGGCGTCTGCTGCGGCCAGTCGGTTACCGCATTCACACGGCCGAAAGCGGTCGCGCCGGGCTGGACATCCTTGAGCAGGAACCCATGGACCTGGTTATTTCCGACATGCGCATGCCGGAAATGGACGGGGCAAAATTTCTCGAACAGGTGCGCCGTCGCTGGCCCGCCACCACGCGCATCCTGCTCACCGGCTACGCTGACGTTACCTCGACGATTGAAGCCATCAACCGTGGCGAGATTTATCGCTATGTTTCCAAACCGTGGGATGACAATGATCTGACACTGGTTGTCCGCGATGCACTGGAAAGCGCGCGACTGCGCAACGAGAACACCCGGCTGCTGGCCCTGACGCAAGCCCAGAACGAGAAACTGACGGACCTCAACGCAAACCTTGAGGACAAGGTCAAGCAACGCACGTCCGAAATCGAGCAAGTAAATAGTTTCCTCAACCTAGCCAACGACCGGCTCAAGCAAAATTTCCTTGTCTCGATCAAGATGTTTTCCGGGCTCATGGAGTTGCGTGGCGGTGCCATGTCCGGCCACTCGCGTCGGGTTGCAGACTTGGCACGCAAACTGGCAGTTCGTCATGGTCTCAGCCCAAAGGAACAGCAAGATGTCTTCTTTGCGGCCCTACTGCACGATGTGGGAAAAATCGGATTCCCCGACAATCTGCTCACCCGCCCGGTGTCCAAAATGAACGGTGACGACCTCGGTCACTATCGCAAGCACGCAATCGCAGGCGAATCAGCGCTGATGCCGCTGGACGAATTGAAGGACGTGTCAAAAATCGTTCGCTCACACCACGAACGCTTTGATGGACAGGGTTTCCCCGACGGATTGCAAGGACTGGGCATCCCGCTTGGCGCACGACTCCTGAGCGTGGTTAACGACTACGATGGCTTGCAGATCGGAACCCTGGCTGAAAAACGCATGAGTGCCGACGAAGCCAAAGCGATGCTTGTCCAGTCACGTGGCAAGCGTTACGACCCGCAGATAGTTGATACTTTTATAGAACTGCTAGGTGGTCTGGCACACGAAGTTGTTCGCGAGAGCGCGGTTTCTCATGCCGACCTGAAGGTCGGCATGGTGCTGTCGCGTGATCTGGTGAGTCGCGACGGCGTCATGTTGTTATCGGCCGATTACATTCTCGACGTATCACTGATCAAACAAATCCAGGAATATGCACGCCGTGAAAGCCACGCCGTCCTGACCTACATCCGCACAGACAGACGCTAGAGGAATCGCAATGAGCAGAATACTGATTGTTGATGACGACGAATCGATTCTGAAGTCCCTGCGCCGGTTGTTGTCGATGACGCCCTGCACGGCCGGCGAAACCAGCTTCACCCTGGAGATCGATATTTTCTGCTCGCCGCAGGAGGCGCTGGAAAAGGCCAGGCACACCGCCTACGACCTGGTGCTCTCGGATTACCGAATGCCGTTCATGAATGGAGTGCAGTTCCTCAAGGCCTTCCGTGAGATTCAGCCCGACACGGCACGCCTGATCCTCTCCGGCTATTCAGACCTGAACGGCTTGATCGGCGCCATCAACGAGGCCGGAATCAGCCGCTTCATCTCGAAGCCCTGGAACGACTACGAATTGGTGTCCGCAGTCGCACAGGCACTGGCGCTGCATGATCTGACGATGGAAAACCAGCGCCTGGCCGATCAAGCCCGGCTGGCGATGGGCACCATTTCAGCCGAGGAAATTGAACGTAAGCGCCTCGAAGCCTCTGAACCCGGTATCACCCAAGTCAATTGGGGGCCGGACGGCTCGGTGCTGCTTGACGAATCGCTGCTGGATGACTCAACCCTCGACCCCGAATGGGTAGCCAGCAACAGGACTCGCTGATATGGAACTGATGGTGTGGGGCAAGCATTTCGTCACCGGGATTGAAATGATCGATGCCCAGCACAAGAGGTTATTCGAACTGATCAATACCGTTGCGCCACAACTCGCAGCGATTGGCGAAAAGCCCGCGCGAGGCGTGCGTCCTCTACTCGATCATCTGGCGCAATACGCTCTAATCCACTTCCGGGACGAGGAAGCATTGATGGCGGCCGGTGGCATCGATCCGGGTTACCTCGCCGGGCATCAACGCACGCACTCTACCTTTGCCCAGGAGGTGACGCAGATGATCAGCGATGCCAGCGCCGATCACAATGTAAGTGGCGCGAATCTCCTGCGTTTTCTCACCAGCTGGCTGGCTGTCCACATCTTGTCTGACGATCAAAGCATGGTGCGTCAACTGCGGGCGATCAAAGACGGTACCACGCCCGAAAAAGCACTTGCCATTGAACGTGCCAAAAACTCATCTCCCAATGAGGTACTTGTCAATACGCTGACCGATCTATTCAGTTTCGTCTCGCAGCGCAATCAGGCTCTGAAAGCTGTGAATATGGAACTCGTGCTGGCCAAGTCCGAACTGGCGCGCGCCAACGAGCAACTTGAAGCACGCGTTGCCGAAAGAACGACTCAACTCACCGAGACGAATGAAGAGCTCGAACGTGAGCGCAGGGCGCTGATCGACTCCCTGGCACAGGTTCAGCAAACCCAGTCGCAGCTGCTGCAATCGGAAAAAATGGCCGCGGTTGGCCAACTGGCAGCTGGAGTCGCACACGAAATCAATAATCCGATTGGTTTCATCACATCCAACTTCAGTTCGCTGGCCACTTATACCGGGAGCCTGTTTTCGCTCATTGACGCCTATGGAAAGCTGGAGCGCGAATTACCACCTGATCACCCGGCCCGTCTATCCATCACACGGACGCGAGAACAGATCGACCTTGATTATCTGCGACAGGACGTCCCCGATCTGCTGCGCGAGTCGGGCGAAGGGCTGGCTCGCGTCAAACGGATTGTGGCCGACCTCAAGGATTTCTCGCATGTCGACGAGGGTGACTGGCATGAGGTGGACATCAACTACGGGTTGGAAAGCACACTTAACGTGGTCTGGAGCGAGCTCAAGTACAAGGCCGAAGTGATCAAGGAGCTGGGCGAATTGCCCAAAGTGCGCTGCATCCCGGCGCAGATCAATCAGGTCCTGATGAACCTGCTGGTCAACGCATCACAGGCCATCGAAACCTCCGGAGAAATCACGCTACGCACGAGTGTCTCTGACGGTAGCATTCAGATCGTCATCGCTGACACGGGGCAAGGCATTCCAGAAGCCGTTCAGAAACGGATTTTCGAGCCTTTCTTCACCACCAAGCCGGTCGGCAAAGGGACAGGGCTGGGGCTCTCCATTTCGTGGGATATCATCAAACGACATGAGGGCCGCATCGAGGTAAAAAGCAGTCCTGGTCAGGGCACTACCTTCACCATTACGCTGCCCGTCGCCGGGCCAACAGCCTCAGTCAATACAGGTATCGCGCCATGATTCATGACATTCGGGAGACTGGTTTCTACGATGCGCTCGCCTGCCTGATAATCCGCCTCGACCGGCAGGCGAACATCTGGTTCATGAACCGCTTTGCCCTGAATCTTCTGGGCTACGAACGACTGGGGCAGATTTTTGGCAAACCCATGCGTTCGGTGCTGCCGGATGATGATGTGAAAAGCGTTGAACTGCTGGCGGTCATCAAGGCGCTGGCGCAACAGGACGCACCTGGTCCGATCGAATCCGAGCTGTTGCATAGCGACGGATCGCGCCTACCAATCTCATGGAACCTGAGTTATCAGGGCGAGGCACCTGAAGCCGTTTCGCCAACGGTGCTTGTTGGCTTCGACGCCAGTTCGATCCGCAACAGCCAGGCCGCCGCCGCCATGTTTCAGACCGTTTCCGACAACTTCACCGGCAGCATCGTCATTGCCAATCCGGACAAGGCCATCGTTTATGCCAATCCGGCGCTCTTGCGCATGACCGGCTATGCCAGTGGGGAAGTCCTTGGGCAGACACCGGCCATGTTCAAGTCGGGGCAGACCTCTGACGAGCTCTACCAAGGCCTGTGGTCGACTCTCAACGTCGGCGGTATCTGGAACGGAGAGTTCATCAACCGGCGCAAGGATGGTACTCACTACCTAGAGAGCAAGACCATTTCTGCGATTCGTGATTCGCAGGGCCGGGTACAGTTTTATTTCGCCATTGGCGAGGACATGTCGCAGCGCCAGAAGTATCAGCAGCGCATCGAAACCCTGCTGGCCTTTGACCAGCTGACCGGCCTGCCCAACCGTAGCGCCTTCCTTTATGCACTGGTCGGTGTGCTGGACGGCGCAGGCAAAGACGGAAAGCAGGCCACGGTCCTGCACATTGACCTGGACGACTTTTTCGGAATCAACGACGCGCTTGGCACCGACGACGCGGATCAGTTGATCGCCGAGATAGCCCAACGCATCAAGGACGCGCTGCGTCAGGCTGACCGGCTGGCACGTCTTGGCAACGACAAGTTTGCCATCGTGCTCGGTCCGCATGAATCGGGAATTGATGAGGATATTCGCGACGTCGCAGAGCGCGTGATGGCGGCCATTGGCCAACCTCTCACCCGCTCCGAGAAGCTGATCAATGTTACGGCGTCAATCGGCATTGCGACGTATCCCAGTGACGGCGACAGTGCCAGCGAGATACTCAGCCACGCCATCAATGCCACCGAGAGGGCCAAGACGGGCGGTGGCAACAGCTTTTGCCGCTTCGATGCAACAACCGCCAGCACGGTCAACGTTCAGCGCGAACTGCTCAACGATCTGCGTCTGGCCATCGAACGTGATGAATTGGTGCTGCATTTTCAACCACAGCTGAGCCTCTTCTCCGGTGCGATTATCGGACTGGAGGCGCTGATCCGCTGGCAGCACCCGCTGCGTGGGCTGGTCCATCCGGGCGACTTCATTCCTCTGGCTGAGCAGAGTAACCACATCATCGAAATCGGTGAGTGGGTGCTGCGTGAAACCTGCCGGCAGATGCGCGCCTGGCTGGATGCCGGCTTGCCACCGGTGAAGGTGGCCATCAACCTGGCCGCGCGCCATTTCCTTGTACCTGATTTGCATGCGACAATTGCCGACGCGCTGAACCTGCAGCGCATTGAACCGCGTTTTCTCGAAATCGAGATTACCGAGAGCGCGATGATGCTGGATGTGGCGGCGGCGATTCGTACCACGGGGCAACTGAAGGAAGTCGGTGTCCGCATCTCGCTGGACGACTTCGGCACCGGCTACTCGTCACTCGCCTATCTCTCTCGCTTCCCCATCGACGTGGTCAAGATCGATCAGTCCTTTATCCACGACATCACCAGCAACCCGATCAACGCGGCAATTGCACAAGCAACGATCGCGATGTCGCACAAGCTTGGCAAGAATGTGCTGGCTGAGGGCGTGGAAACAGAGGAACAGATGCAATACCTGCGGCGCAATGAATGCGACGAAATGCAGGGCTATTTCTTCTCAAAACCGATTCCAGCCGCCGACATTGACCGGCTGCTGCGGGAGGGTTCGCTGATGAATCTCTCCGGTAATCGGGGAGCAGAAAAACGCAGCACCGTACTGCTGGTCGACGACGAAGCCAACATCCTGGCCTCGCTCAAGCGTACGCTACGCCGTGAAGGCTACGACATCCTCACCGCCGAGAGTGCCAGCGA
>JAIFNM010000022.1 GCA_020047725.1 Betaproteobacteria bacterium | reverse complement strand
AGGCGCGATGAACGAAGTGACAAGTAACTTGCAGCGTATCCGCGAACTGGCTGTCCAGTCGCTGAATGCCACGAACTCCGGATCGGATCGCCAGGCCCTTGACAACGAAGTTCAGCAGCTGAAAGCCGAAATCGACCGCGTTTCCTCAACTACCGCATTTAACGGCGTCAAACTGCTTGACGGTTCGTTCCAGTCGCAGAGCTTTCAGGTCGGCGCGAACGTTGGTGAAACCATTGCGATATCGTCGATATCGAGCCTGCGCACCAGCGCGCTCGGACAAGGTTATGGTGCATCACTAACCGGCACTAAGCTGACGGCAGCCACCGGTATCAATGGCGCGGGGCAGCTGACCTTCACTGCCAACTCCACAACATATGATGTGTTTCAGGGCACGAACATCGGTGGCGACGCTCAGTCAATAGCAAATGCCATTAATTCGCGCGGCATTACCGGTCTGACCGCTACTACCGTTGCTACTTCGGTAACCGGTACCTATACAGCAACCGCTAGCGCGACTGCCGGCACGGCAACACTGACACTGAATGGCAAAGCTATCGGCCTAACTTTGGCAGCCGGTGCGGCTGACGTGGATACGACGCTTGCTGCAATCAACAATAATTCAGCAGCGACGGGTGTGAGTGCGGCAAAAGTCGGCACGGGCATCAAGCTCACTGCAATTGATGGTCGTAACATAACGGCAGGTTACGCCCTTGGCACTAGCACCAACACAGCACTACAGGATATTGGCTTGGCAGGCGTCGCAGCCACAACCTACAGCAGTTACAACCTGTCATATACCGGCGACTCATCGCTGCCTGCAATGACGATTGTCAGTGCTGGTGCAACAACCGTTGGTGTTGGTGCTGGGACGCTCACGCCCGCAACGACCGGCACGCAGATTTCCCTGGTCGATGTAACAAACGTCACCAATTCCAACCTGACGCTGGCAGCCATCGACAACGCACTAACCACGGTCAACTCGGCACGCAGTGCAATGGGCGCGTATCAAAATCGTTTTTCATCAGTCGTAACGAACCTGGCCACGGCGAACGAGAATCTGTCTTCAGCACGTAGCCGGATTCAGGATACCGACTTCGCTGCCGAAACTGCCAACATGACCCGTAACCAGATTCTGCAACAGGCGGGTACGGCCATGCTGGCCCAAGCCAACTCGCTGCCGCAGAGCGTTCTGTCACTTCTGAAGTAAGAAGGGCATGATTAGCCGACGATTCGCTTAAAATCGGTCGTCGGGTCCGGGCGCGGTGGCGGAAACGCTATCGCGCCCTTTGTCCAGAGAAAACGGGGGTACGAAAATGAACATCCAACCGCTAAGCGGCAACACACCGGGTAACAGTACGCTGATACGACACCAGGACATATCACCGGACGTTGCTGGAACATCGGCACAACCTGCCAACACGACACCTGTCAGTCAGCAACTTGCGCCATCCAGCATTCAAAGTGACGCGACTAGCAGCAAACAGCTGGCTGACGCGGTCAAGGCCACGAACGATTTTGTTAATTCGGTCAACAACTCAATCACATTCAGTGTCGACAAAGACAGCGGAAAAACAATTGTCAAGGTCATCGACAAGAGCACGGACGAGGTGATTCGACAGATACCTTCCGAAGAAATGCTGGTCATCGCCCAAGCGCTAGATAAGATAAAAGGCCTGCTGGTCCAACAAAAGGTGTAATACACTCGGATTTATTTTGTCGCAGGAGGCAATATGGCAAGCGTCTCTTCATTAGGCTCGGGGTCCGGACTTGATCTGAGTGGTCTGCTTACTAGTCTGATGCAGGCTGAGCAAAAGCCGCTGACAGCTTTGCAGAAAAAAGAATCGTCCTTCCAGACGAAAATCTCCGCTTATGGTTCGCTAAAAAGCGCGCTCTCCTCATTGCAAACCGCAGCATCCGCGCTCATTCCCGGCACAGGCGTTTCCGCCGCTACAAAATATCAAACGGCAAATGCCAGTATTGCCGACACAACTATCGCTTCGGCCACTGCCACATCAAGTGCCGTCGCTGGTCAGTACAGCCTAGAGGTCATGGCTTTGGCAAAAGCTCACCGGTTGACCAGTGCGGGCAATTCCGCCACGGTCACAACCGGGCTTGCCGCTGGCGGCACACTCAAGATCGAGTTGGGCGCGCTTTCCGGTACTTATTCCTTTACGCCTGACACCAGCCGCGAACTCAACGTCGCCGTCGCCGCTGGAAGTACGCTTGAGCAAGTACGTGATGCCATCAATACGGCAGCCAGCGACGAGCGTGTTTCGGCAACCATCATTAACGGCACCAACGGCAAGCAACTGGTCCTTACGAGTGGCAAAACAGGCACAGCCAACGTGATGAAACTCTCCGGGATAGCCGGTTTTGATTTCAATCCTGGATCTGCCTCGGGTAGTGGAAGTCTCTCGCAAGCTGCAGCCAATGGCGGTCAATCGGCCGGCGACGCCGCCTTCACTCTGAATGGGATTACAGGTACGAGTAGCTCCAATACGGTAACGGACGTCCTGGATGGAGTATCGCTGACTCTGACCAAACTGACAGCCGCATCAACACCGACCACGTTGACGGTAAGTAAAAACAAGACGTCGGCATTAACTGAAGCTCTCAACACGTTTATACAGAGCTACAACGCCGCCAACAAAACGATGACGGACATGGGCGCGTATAACGCTACGACAAAGGTTGCCGGCGTCTTGCAGGGCAATAGCACCCTTCGTTCGGCGCAAAGTCAAGTTCGCAATCTGCTCTTCAACACCACACTGGGGAACGATTCGGCTTATCAAAGGCTTTCGGATATCGGCGTGTCGCTGGCGAAGGATGGAACGCTCAGCCTTAACAGTACCAAGTTGAGTGCTGCGGTAAGCGCTGATTTTTCAAGCGTTACCAGTCTAGTAACAAAAATTGGAACCGCTTTCAATGGCTCTATAAGTAACTTGGTAAGCAGTTCCGGCAGTATTACTTCCGCGGTAGACAGCACCAACCGGCAAATAAAGAGCATCACTGCGCAAGAGGAGGCGCTTGCAACGCGATTAACCGCTATTGAAGCGCGCTACCGAGCTCAATTTACGGCGCTAGACTCTCAAATTTCGAGCATGAAGCAGACCAGCACGTACTTGACACAGCAACTGGCCAATTTAGCCAGCATGAATTCCTCGAGCAATTAGGCACTCCACAATAAGGAAATCCTCTGATGTTTGGTATGAGTCAGAACCCTGCCGCAGCTTACAAGAAAGTCAGCATCGAGATGGCTGTTGAAACAGCCGACCCTCACAGATTGACTTTGATGCTCTTTGAAGGGGCGCGGGCGGCTATTGTGATGGCCCGCGCGCACATGGAAAAAAACCACATCTCCGAAAAGGGCGCTGCCATTTCAAATGCCATAGACATCGTAAACAACGGTCTCCTCGCCAGCCTCGATATTAAAGAAGGGGGAGAGCTAGCCGAACGATTGGCAGCGCTTTATGAGTACATTAGTCGCCGCCTTTTGTGGGCAAACCTGAAAAACGACTTGGCTGCTCTGGATGAGGCAAAGGGGCTACTAGGCGAGTTGGAGTCAGCATGGGCAATGATCTCCCCATCAGAGCAATCATCGGCCAAAACCAAGAGTCATGACACCACCTAAACTCATAGACAGTGAAGGTCAATATACTGCCGCACTTGAGTTAACCCACAAAATGCTGGCAGCGGTGGCTGTTCAGGATTGGGACTCTTTTGCTGTGATCGAAAAGCAGCGCGCCAGGATTATCGAAGATGTCATGTACGCAAAAACAACCACATCTGAGGCTCAAAAAGCCCGCATTGCAACGATCATCACGCAAATAGAGCATGAAAGCGCAGAGATCATAGAGCGAGTGCATTGCTGGCAAGACCACGCAAAAATCCTGCTTCGCATGAAGTCTCCTTCTATCTAAAACGTTTTCAATGATCCCCGCCGATGTCGCCAGCCGTATTCAGGTTTCAGCCGACGCGGCTCTTCGCCCGGTGGCGCCGTCCCAGGAAATTTCCGACAAACTTTCCGGGCTGGTAGCCGGCCAGAAAGTCATGGCGGAAATCCAGGCCATGCTTCCCAATGGCACCTACCGCGCCATGATCAACCAGCGCAACATTACTCTGGCGCTGCCATTCTCAGCCAAGAGCGGCGACTCGCTCGAACTTCAGGTTACGGAATCCGACGGCAAACTGGCGCTGGCGGTTCTATCCCGCCCGGAAGGTGACGGCGGCAAGACCGCTGCATCGACGTCCGCAACACTGAGCCGTACCGGCCAATTGATCAGCACGCTTTTTTCGGGCGCCCCTGAAGCCAAAGGCAATCAGGCCCTGCCGTTGAATGGCAACCAGCCCATCACAAACGCTCCGCCGAACAACGCACAGGATTTGCTGCCCCAACTCAAGCAAGCCATCGCGCAGAGCGGCATGTTCTATGAGGCGCATCAAGCGGAGTGGGTCGAAGGTCGTTTGCCAAAAGCCGCGTTATTGCTCGAGCCGCAGGGGAAACTGTCTTCGCCGGCCGCATTCACCGCGGCGCTCGCTGAGGAGCAGGCCAGTGCGAACGTATTGAAAGCGCCGGTGCAAGGAGGTGCGGCCGAATTGGCCAATGCAGCACATCCGAAAATCGTTGCGCAAACAAGCACTCCAGGCACAGGGGAACTCGCGACTTCTCGTTCTGCGACCGATTTAGTCCTTACCCAGAACGTCGCAGATGGCAGCAAGACCGGCACTACCCAAACGCAGGGTCAGGTCGTCGCACCGCAGACGCAGCCGATTGTCCAGCAGCAACTGGACGCACTGGCAACCCAGACGTTTGCTTGGCAGGGCCAGGTCTGGCCGAGCCAGGAAATGCGTTGGGAAATCGACGAGGATGCGGCCCGATCAGGGCAAGAGAATGAAGAAGCAGCCGCCAAATGGACGACACGTTTGAATCTGGAGCTTCCTAAGCTTGGCGATATTGCTGCGCAGATTCGACTTCAGGGCAACCAGGTCAGCCTGACGTTGACTGCCGGTAACGCCGAAACACGCGCGCTGATCCGTGCGTCGAGCCTGGCATTGAGAAGTCAGCTTGATGAAGCGGGCCTCACACTAGCCTCGATGGGTGTCGATGCGGTACCAGAAAGCAAAGCGGATGGCCAAACCGGCCAATGACCCGCTGAAGAGCGCTGTCGCCCTGGCCTATGGCCAGGCCGATGCGGCGCCACGTATTGTGGCCAAAGGTCGGGGCCTCATCGCCGAAAAGATCATTTCCAGAGCGCGCGAACACGGCGTTTATGTGCACGAATCACCGGAAATGGTTTCCTTGCTCATGCAGGTCGATCTTGACCAGCGTATCCCGGCACAACTCTACGTCGTCGTCGCCGAATTACTGGCCTGGATCTATCGCCTGGAAAGCGGCCAGCCCGTCGCTGCCTCCCCTGTTCTTTCGGCTTTGCCGGAAATGCCTGAAAAAAAGTAACGGCTCAAGGCATTTCGCGACAATTGAGCTGCAAGGCAATAAACACGGCAGTCTTCAGACCTGATGCCATGAGATTCAATGTTTACGCCCGCTTCACGGCATGCCTGTCCGAGACGACCGATCCATGCGCCTTGCGGAACTATGGCCTGAAGCTCCTTGGCGGTTTCCGGTTTTTGTAGGAGCACAGTTTACTGCGCGACGGGCGGTTGTGCTCCACTGCTGCTATCGCCCAGTAAAACTGGGCTCCTACATGATGGCTGCCGTGCCGTTGGCTTTTTTAAGCCGCCAAAAGACTTTCGTATGGGATATGCAGACCGTCATGAAGTCGCTTCACCATTTTCAGACTTAGCCGACGCTTACAGTTCAGCACCTCCGAAACACGGCCGCTAGAGCCAATGTAGAGTTCAAGATCTTTTGGAGTAAGCCCTTGCTGCTCCATTCTGAATTTAATGGCTTCGACAGGGTCCGTAGCGTCTATTGGGTATTGCTTACGCTCATAGGCTTCGATAAGCGTTACTAGAATTTCCATCTCATCCGCTTCGGGCGTCGCCTCTTGCGCTTGATACACCCGCTCCAGTTGCTCGAATGCAGCGCGCAAGTCGTCGTCGTTTCGGATTGGCTTAATATTCATTGATGGTCTCCACGTTGATTTGGTCGTACCGCACATGGGTTCCAAGAAACTTCACCCAAACTATTCCGGCTCGATATTGCATTTCCACGACCAAGCGGTATTTGTTTCCGGCTATGTTGAACACTACCCGGTTATTCCCACAGATACTTGCGCTGCCGTAACTCTCTTTTATATCCTGCGGCGTCTTCCAGTTCGCCTTGACAGCTTCGTCATACCAACTTTGTAAAGCCCCTTTAGAATCAGCATATTCCGGCCGCCCCCAGAACTTGACCAGCGTACTCTTGGCAATCACACGCATAGAAAAACTCCCGTTTTGGGAGACTTTAACCCCATTGCACTACAAGGTCAATCAGAAAAAGAGCCACGAACTGGATTCCGGATCACGCCCGGAATGACGAATCTTTTCCATTGCAACTTGGTCACGTCTTTTGTTTCTCATAGAGATTTTTGATTTAAAATTGTTGCGGTACCCGACATCAGGATAAAAAATGGAAGAAACCGAAGTTCCTGTGCTTCCCGAACATGTACCGCCTCAGTTCGAACTTGAACAATCTGACGAATACAGCCAGTTTTTGCTGCATTCGAAATCGGAAATTCTCGCCGTGCTTCGCTCCCTGATTCAAAAAGGCGCGATGATCACGGTTCATTTCGACCAGGGCCGTTCTTTCCTGCTCACCACGATGCTCTCCCTGACCTCGGATAATCGCGAGTTCATCCTCGACATTGGCAGTAATGAGGAAATGAACCGCCGGGCGTTGCTGGCCGACAAGCTGATTCTTACGACGATCATCGACAAGGTAAAAGTCCAGTTCAGCCTGAAAGAGCTGTCGCAAACGCAAAACGAGGGGCGCGCTGCTTTTCTAGGAAACGTACCAGAGACTCTGTTACGCCTTCAACGCCGCGAGTATTTCAGGCTTTCAACGCCAATCGTCAATCCGGTCAAACTCAATGCAATCGCCAGAAGAGCGGACAAAAGCGCGCAGAATGTCGAACTTCCGTTGCTTGACGTCAGCGGCGGCGGCGTTGGTCTGATGGCAACGCTCGACCACGCTCAACTTTTTGAGCGGGGTGAGACGCTGAGCGACTGCAAGATGATGTTGCCGGAAGAAGGTTTGCTGGTTGTCTCGCTCTGTGTGCGCAACCTCTTTGACGTAACAACTCGGAACGGATCGCACTATGTTCGCATGGGTTGCGAGTTCGTCAACCTGTCCGGTGCCCGATTGAACATGGTTCAACGCTACATCACGCGCGTCGAGCGCGAACGCAAGGCTAAACTGAGCGGCCTGGCCTGAAACGAAAACGGCACCTCAAGGGTGCCGTTGTTCAATCCTGCGAGGGATATCGCTGTTATATCTGCATGTTCAGCACATCGTGATACGCAGAAACGAGCTTGTTGCGCACCTGCACCATCTCCTGGAACGAAACATTGGCCTTCTGCAGAGAGATCATCACCTCGTGCAGATTGGCATTGCCGTCGCCGGCGGCAAAATTTGCCGCCATGCCTTCCGCCTGCTGCTGCGTCTGGTTAACTTGATCAATCGAGTTCTGCAGGATCTGGGCGAAATCCGCCCCGCCCGCCGGTGCGCTCTGTGCCTCGGACACACGGCCTCCGGCCTGTGTCGCGGTCGCTCGCAATACGCTCAACATCTGATCGATACCCTTGGTGTCCATGTGCCTCTCCAAACAATCTTCAAGCCATACTACGCAAATATTGGGCCAGCTGTCTTACACCATCATTCGTTGAACAAACCAGCATCCCGAAACTGTTTGAGCTTGTAACGCAAGGTTCGTTCCGACATTCCAAGACGTTCGCCGGCCAGTTTACGCGATCCATCAACCGAAGCCAGCGTTTCCAGAATGTGTTCGCGTTCAAGGTCTCTCATGTTGTCGGTCTTGGCTGAGTCAGACTGGAGCACTGAGCTGGCTGTAATCTGAGTCTCAATTGCACCTGACCTCATCCCGGCTATCGTCAATACTGAGGCCGTCAAATGAAGCGCCTCAACCTCAACGATCTCGCCAGAGGCAAAAATCACGGCACGCTGCATGACGTTTTCCAGTTCCCGTACATTACCCGGCCAGCCATGTCCAACCAATGCCGCTTCAGCTGAGGACGAAAGCCGCAAACCGGGTCGCCCCGACCGACCGCCATGCTCCGCCAGAAAATGTCGCGCCAGTGGAACGATGTCGTCGGGACGTTGGCGCAAGGCCGGAATCAGCAAAGGGAAGACGTTGAGCCGATAGTAGACGTCTTCGCGCAAGACCCCCTTGGCGACGGCCTCAGCCATATCGCGATTTGATGTGGCGACGATCCTTATATCGAGTGGGACCGGCTTCTTGCCACCGACCCGCTCGACCTCGCGTTCCTGAAGAACACGCAGGAGCTTCGCCTGCAGCCCCAGCGGCATCTCGGTCACCTCATCGAGCAGGAGCGTGCCGTATTGCGCCTGCTCGAACTTTCCTGCCTGTGCCTGCTGCGCGCCCGTAAAGGCGCCCTTCTCGTACCCGAAAAGCGTGGCCTCCAACAAGCTATCCGGAATGGCCGCACAGTTGATGGCGACAAATGGCCCGGCATGCCGTGCCGAGTGGTTATGAATGAATTTCGCAACGACTTCCTTGCCGACACCGCTTTCCCCGGTCAGCAAAACCGTGGT